>WRBE01000004.1 GCA_009779845.1 Oscillospiraceae bacterium | reverse complement strand
GCTCCACCTTTTGTTTACTTGTTGAAACACGAATCAGCGCATATGTATTTGTGGTCATTTACTGCTACCCCTTTAGTTTTAACCCCCATTCTAGTAAAAAATATTGTAGTCCGCAAAAGGTGTACCTTTTGCGGACTACGCTGAAATCATAACATTTCGGGCTTTTTATGTCAATAGCCCGAAAGACAAAACCCTTGCAATTCCTACAATTTATTTTTCCACTTAAAGCACACTTTTAGCGGAATTGCTCACAACTTCATATTTGCCTATGAGGTTTTTATTTTGCTTGTAAAAGGAGAAGTTCATCATGAAAAAAGGATTATATCTACTCATAATCGTGCTCTTATTGATGGGAGTGCTTACCGCCTGTGGTGGTAACACATCTTCGTCATTAGTAGGAACATGGGAAACTACTCATGGGATGCAAAGAGGTGTCGCTTTGCGTCATGTATTTGAGAGCAACGGAAGTGGTCGTGAAGAATTTTGGGATATAGGTGGAGATTTAAGAAGTAGCGGGAATTTTTCTTGGACTTCTGACGATGGTGTTATAACTTTTACTTTTGATGATGGTGGAAGTCGGACGAGGACATATTCGATTAGTGATGGACAACTAACTACTGTTGGTCACAGTGCGCTAGTGGGTGAAAATAACAGGCAAGTATGGACAAGACAATAATTACATATTGATTGCTCATTAAATATCAAAAGTGGAGTTGGAAAAATGAAAACATTAAAAAAACAATTACTGATTATCTCAATTATCCTAATTTTTGCTATACTGCTTACCGCTTGTGGCTCGTCACATACTTGTACAGATTGCGGACGAGACTTTAGAGGTAATGCCTATCAAGGTATTTTCTCTAGTACGCTTATGTGTAGACAGTGTGCACTTGATTACTGGCATCCCATGACTGACATAAGTAACTTTCGGATTCCCTAGACAATAGGAATCAAGATAACGGTTCTTGAATAGTTATAAAAAAACAGGAGGTTGTACCATGAAAAAAGGATTACTTTTGCTCTTAATTTTAACTATATTGTTTCTGACTGGTTGTGGTTTTGGTGGGAACACATCAGATCCACAACCAACGCTAGTGCCAGAAGCAGAAGAAACGCAAGAAGCACCGCCAGCACCAACAGTTTCCCAATTGGTGGGTACATGGCATATGGTAATGCCGATGGACTTAGGAGCTGGATTGCTAAATTATGATTTCACGGTTACATATTCTTTGGATGGCACAGGGAGAGAGACTATCTCATATCCACCCTTGAATTGGATGCACTCCGTTGATTTTACATGGATTGCTTCAAATGGCGAAGTTACCGTAACTATGAGTGAGGGCGGAGTAACATCAACTGTTACATCAGCATATAACGTCCTCGGTGATGTTTTAACGTCTTTTAGAGATAGTGAAACTCACGCACTCAATAGAGTTCAATAGTTCAGAGATTACATAAAAACCGGCAAGCATTTTTTACATTCATGCTTGCCAGTTTTTTATGTAGTTAATTCTATATAGTTTTCTAGTCGCTCAATCCTTAGTGTAATGTGCGGATGGGTGCTCCGCAGTTGCTCTTTAACGCTCTGTGGCTTGCTGATGGAGACCCCATATATCTCTATCAAGACATCGGTTAAATTCTTGCCGAATCCGCTTTTTATGGAAAATTTGTCTGCCTTATATTCACTTTTCCTACTACTATGCATCAAAATTAAATCACCAATAAAATCTAATGCCTTGAACAGATAGTACAGAAAATCGCATAAGCTCCCGATAATTAGAGAGCGTCTTTTGCTATTATCAAAATAATTCTTTGCATCAGTTAGCTTTCTGATAATAAATGACATTGGCAGATTGGCAACTGTGAAAAGTAAAAGAGCGTCAGTGTGCTTATATGCAAAATGTCCGAACTCATGAGAGATTAGACCTTTCAAGCACTCATCATTTAATAACTCGATACTGCCCCTTGTTAAGACTAAAGTTCCTTTCCCAAATGCAAAGGCATTGATTGTCATATCCTCTTTTATGTATAGCTTTATACCTTTAGATAGGTTCGGATTGGCTCTTACTGCTTCCCAGTATACCTCTTTAAATATTGGGAGCAACCGCTCCTTTTCTGATTTTAGCCTTAGAGGTCTTACCCCTGTCACCTTACGCCAAAGGTTTTCTGCTACTGGCGAGAACGCAAGCGGTACTGTTATAAGATAATAAAAGAGCGCAATCCCACCAGTGAGAATGGAAAAGAACAAGACATAGAACAAGAACCACACAAGATATGCTTTGTTGTTTTTTAGAATATCAGTCATACACAATCCCCTTTATAGAAAATAAAAAATCCTAGAATGGCTTGTATATGTCTATTCTCGTATGAAACATTTTATCTCTCGAAAGAAAAATTGCTTTTCCTGTTTTTAGTAGCTTTATATCATCGGGATGATAAAGATATTCCCGCACTTTTCTAAGTGAACCTAAGTCGGTGCTTTTGACCTCGCCACTCTCTCCGCTAATTTGATATGTGGCTTGCATAGTCTGGCGTGTGCCGATCACGTTGCTCCAATGTTCGGCATTCACGGAACTATTCTGTCTTAGTACAATATAGTTATTACAATTCTCTATTATCTGCTCCTTGAACTGCTCCGATACGTGATGCAAATCAGACAGACTTTGCGTAGCTAAAATGCACGTTATATTTGCCGACCGAGATTTATTCACTAAGTCCAAGAGCGGCGGCGAAGCGTAGACATTGATTTCATCTAGGATATAAAATATCCGCTTTTTCTTCTGCCTAAAAAAGTTGCTGACCGCTTTTTTACTATCAATGATAATCAGATTGCCAATCAAGGGTGACATTTCGGGATATAAAAGCGGGTTCAAAATAAATAAGATAATGGCATTTTCTTCTAAGGCAGTATAAATATCAATACCCTCATCACTGAAAATTTGCCCTAAGTCACTCTCCTTGATTGTGGCAAATCTCGCCGCCGCTCCCTCGGCTATTGCTCCGCTGATTTTGGATAGTTCTAAATCTCCTATATGCTCCTCTTTGCTAATTTTTCCTCTCACGCTTAAATCCTTGCTTAATTTATTAAAGTTGATAGTTGGCAGGTAGTGCGTCAGACTTTCTAGCGATACAATAATACCCTCTAGAGCTAAGAGCTTTAATAACCTTTGGATATATCGCTCTGTATTGTATTTATAATGCTCCTCGCTCCAATTGGTCATATTGATAAGCATATCTTTGATGACATCTGTGTTGGTATTTTTAAATGGATTGTATTTATCACTCCCGGTCGGGTCATTGCAATCTATCACATATATTTTTTTCTTTGGACATTTTTTCTTCAAACTTTTAACGATTTCTAGTAGTGAACCTTTATCAGTATCACCCTTGCCATCCACTATCAGCATTGGATAATCATAATCTGCCCCTGCTTTGATGAAATTAGATAAGGCAATAGTCTTACCGCTTCCAGTTGTACCGCAAACAAAAACGTGTTTTGCATCGCTGGGAATAAACACGTTTTTCTTGTTTGATGAATTACCAATAAAAATTGCTTCTTCGGTCTGTTTTTCATTTTTATATTTTGGCTTGTCTATCGCCATCCCATAGTCACGCTCAAAATCAAAAATATCATCACTTTGCTTTTTACCAAAAACCAATTTATAGAGTATCAAGAAGATTACCCCAATGATAACAATTATTATGATACCGCCTATTTCGAGGTCGCTCATGTGATTTCCCCCAATCTAAGAATCTCAATATTTGAATAGTCATTAGAGAGATTTTGTAACATAGCTAAAACCTTGGTATCATCTGTAACCCATATTTGATTATCATAATTCAGATAATTATCCCTCACATTCTTTTCTAGGTTGGCTTTCGCCTTTGGTGTCAGCTCGACCTCGGCGGCGTATCTTTTCCCCTCATAAGTAAAAACGAAATCGGGCTGATGCTTCCTTGTTCCGAATCCATCCTTGATATGTAACTCTCTTTCGCTTTCAATATCAGCAAGTAGTAGACCATATTTCTCTTTAAAAAATATGACTGCATCTAAGACATAGCTATCATGAGTAATTTGCTCTAACCTTATTTTGTTTTCCCTTTTATTTGCACCAATCAAGATACGCCCTTTGTGTGCCACAGTGTAAAGATAAGGAACACCATATAGATATTTTTTCCTACTTAGATACCCTGCATCCACTAGAGCCTTTAATCTCCTATCTGATGCCCTCGAACCAGTGAAGCCCACGAGTACCCCCACGTGCCGACCAAGGGCAAATTTGAACCGATAGACCAGTCTTAGAATCTCCATATCTCTATCTGTTATTACCACTAACTAAAACCCCCTCTCAATATTTCCCAAACCCCACTCTCTCCTAAACTATATTTCCCACACGCCGAGTACCCTCTAATGTAATGCTAACGTAGTAATAGATGGGTCTCGGGTGTTGATCGAACTTTATCAATAGCCGAGACCCATCTATTACGGAGTGTGCGGGGTGCGTAAATACAAAGTATTTCGGCGTGTGAGCTAGTCTTGAACCTAGTATATTACCTGTTCTTTGTCACTAGAACGGGTTTGCACATGCACGAAAGACACCCCTTTGATTTTGGGAAATAAAAAAGTAAGAGCTTTATACAAGCCCTTACTAAAACATTTTATACTACGATTATATATGTTACAGATTATTGTTGAACAATATCTCTACCTCTTAATTTTTTATCAAAAAGGTCTCTGTCATCTTCTATCCTATAAGGAAGAAATGCTTTTGTTTTTTCATCTATTTTCCAATATAGCGAAAACTCATAAAGGTTATTAGGGGGCTTATCATTAGTCTCACATACTAGCAAGCATCCTGTTTCGGCAAAAGCAATAAATTTTTTAGCTCTACTTCGCTCTTTCATAAAATCGATGGGAGTTGTTTCACCTGCTTTTTTTAGTTTGTAAATCTCCTCTAATTTAAATGATGTTTCATCGCCAGCTATACATGCATATGCAAGCGGTATTTCAAATTCTAGCTCAAAGGGGTCAACAACATGAAACAATACATCCATTCCCATGTCTTTTGTATAACTCGAACCATCTTGATGTTCTGAAAATGCCTCTGTTATATATATTTTTGTTATCTTGCTGTCAATAGCAAATTTTACGCTTAGAGCATCTATTGATAGTACGACCTTTTCTGTGCTTTGGGTATCTTTAGGACATAAGTTGAAAAATAAATAATCTTGTTCTTTATGGCGCAATACTGTGTTTTCTCTTTTTCGACCTAGTTCCATAACAATATCTTTATAATCAGAATCATCAATTAAGTTCCCTGACCCCCACGGAACTTCTTTTCCGACATATACTTCATTCTTTTCTGGATAAAGCATTATTTGTGACAAATCAAAGCGAGGTCTGCCTGCTTTATATTTTGCATCATCTGCATTTTTTTCTGCTTGTACAAGCCTTCTATTAGCATCTTCTTTTTCCTGTTTAGCTCTTTTACTAGCAGCTCTTAATGTTAAATAAGTAGCAAGTAGGCTAACAAACAAACTCCCCAAAATTGGAATAGCATTTTCTAAAATAATCTCTCTTGCACTCATGTCATAAAATTTCCTTATGGTAAAAGAATTTCAAGATTTGCTTCTAATTATAAATAGCCAAATCTTATAAGTCAACATGATTAGCCAAATTTCGCAGAGAGATGATGAATGTAGCGAAAACACAGCAATTATTTGCTGTGTTCTATAGTCATTGGAGATTGTGGTTGTTCTGTACCATTAATCCTATCCCAATCATCATGTAACATTTCATCTATTTTAGGATGTTCAAGTCCTCTTAATAATTCAATAATAGCATTTATATCATACGGATTATGAGGATTGCACATTTCAATAGCCTTTATTCTTACATTAGCATAAAATTCTGCATTAACTGGTATAGGTCCAGGTCCACCACAACCAATAAAGCTATTGAAAAAGTAGTGATTATATTTGTTATAGTGCTTATGATAAGAATAATAGTCTGCCGGTGCCTTTCCATCATTGGTATGATAGCTAAAGAGGAATGTTGGAGCCCAAACCCTACCGCCATAAGGTATTATTGCCTTCAAACAAATTTCCTCTATTGTATTATCTAAGCTAGATATTATTTGAATATCTACCTCTGGAAGTGGTTTCATATCATCTGTAAGGACAGCACCACATGGATAACGCTTTATTTCTCTAGCTATAGCTTCTGTTCGGCTACTCCATTTTTGTATCAAAGTTGTGCGATTTTCAATTACACCGAATTCGCCCATGGTTATTTCAGTTACTGGTAGCTGAACTTCTGATTTTATATATTCACGATATTCGCGATAGTCATGCATATAATCACCTTTTCTAATCTCATTATTTCAAAAATAAATCTTTAAGTCAAGAACTTGTAACTATGCCCTTTCGTCACGGTGTGCCGAAAAGGCAAAAACTTATTATGCCTTTAGTGCGTTGTCAAGATCGGGTAGTATTTTTTATAGGGCAAAAAATCTCCACCCTATTCTTGACAAGGATAGGATGGAAATAGATTTGAGACATGGCTATTTAAAAGCCATATCAAAATTTGAAATGCTTAGTCAAGGCTAGAATAATTATTAATTAAATGAACATGTACACCGCTTTTTCCTATTCTTATAAAATCTATAACCTTTTTCAAATCTGCATTTGTAATCGTATTCTCGTTTAGGAAACCATCAATGCTTTTCTTTTGGAGTTCTGCTATCAAGGCATTTTTCTCTTGCTTTATCGTTTCTTGATGAATGTCTGAAAGCTCGGACTTAATTACTTCTATTTCTCCGTTTAACCTTGCTATCTCTGTTTTGTATTCCTCGATGCTTAACATATCATTTAGGTATAGTTCTTTATTTTTTCTGCAATGTCGCTCTAGTTTTTCCTGCCTACTTTTTAGTTTTTGCGTATCCGTTGAAGACATTTTTTCCTTATATACTTTTTCTGCCTGTTTTACTGCACGCTCTATGAATTTTTTATCCTCTTGCACTAAACCACGCAGATAATTCAAGACAAAGTCTAATAAGTCTTTTTCTTCTACAGTCTCGTTATTGTCACAAAATTTCCTACCGTGAGTATTCAAACCCGCACATTTGTAAAATTCGCGCCTGTCATTTTTCCTGTCATACGCTCTTTTTTCATAAGAGCGGCTACAGTGTTCACATTTGATAAGAGTTGAGAATAAATGCCTTGATGATTCCCTACCCAGTATATGGGTGTATTTGTTTTTATATATTTGCTGATTTCGCTCTAATTTATCTTGTGCTTGATAAAATATTTTATCATCTACGATTCTAAATTGTGGTCGGTCGTGTACTTTCCATTCGTGCTCTGGACGCATAGCCCGCTCATGTTCTAAAACATCAACCGTTTTGCTTTTGTGATTAATTAGGATACCTATATACAGTTTGTTTTGCATCATCCGTCTAACAGTTCGGGGATACCACATTTTGCCCGATAGTTTGGTTGGGATTCCTAACTCATTAAGTTTAGTTGCTATTGTCCCCAAGCCCATGCCATGATTAACATACCAATCAAACATATTTCTCACAGCTTCGGCTTCTACATCATTCGGTACGAGTGTAAAATTGTCTACCCTATCATAGCCGAATACCCTTAGTGGCACTCTGCCTTTTTCTGCATTGATTTCTTTGCCAAACGCCACGCTTTTTGAAAGGTCGGTCGATTCCTTTTGGGCGTAGCTAAAAGACATTGCAAGAAAGGCTTCATTATCAAGTTCGCCGTTCATGTTATTTAGCGTAAATTCGGTTTCTACTCCATTTTTTCGCAGTTCACGGACAGAAGCTATCCCATCAACTACATTTCTTGCAAAGCGTTTGACATCTTTAACAGCAACAATATCAAACATATCATGTGCTGATGCACTGATCATTTGATTAAAGTCAATACGTTTTTTTAGTGACGTGCCTGTTATGCCCTCGTCAAAATATATTTTAACGAGAACATACCCTCTTTGCTTTGCGTAACTTTCAAAGTATCTCTTTTGGTTTGCGATAGAGGTTTTTTGTTCTTCCCTGTCGGTTGAAACCCTGCCATAGCCCACCATTCTTTTTGGAGCATATGCCTTTTCTTGGTGGAATTTACTCCTTGCACTTGACATTGTCATTCTCCGCATTTGTTAGATTTTTCTCTAAATCTGCCAAAATCTTTTGAATGACAATTTCTTGCAGTTGCTCTTTTATCTTTTGTGGGTTCGTATTATGAACTGTAATATCCATAGGATATAGCCCCCAACTTCTTGTTGGTTATATCCTATGAACCGACCCACGGTAAAATATCACAACAAAAAACAAGGCTGCCAGTCAGAGCCTTGTTTTTCTCTTCTCTATTAAAGGATAATAATTTCTTTTGTTGTCCCTAATACTGTAACCACCCCTGTTGATTTGCTTATGAGTGTCCCCGCAAATGGATATATGGCCTGGCGTGAACGCAAAGCAATTACGTTCAAAAGTGCGATTCCTCTCGCTGTCTTAATGGTGGTGGGGCTAATTCCCGGAATCTTTTTCTTGAAGATGGGGCCCGACTGGCTTCTAAGAGCCGTTTTTGGATTAGCTATTGTGGGAATGGCACTTCAAATGGCATTCAAACAGACAGTTTCACAAGAAAAAAAGAACAATACGGCTACATTGGCTCTTACCGGGTTTGTCTCTGGAATTTTAGCGGGTATCTTTGGTGTTGGGGCACTCGTAGCCGTTTATTTCAGTAAAACCACAAACAACAAACAGCAGTTTCGGTCAAATACATGTTTCGTTTTTTTATTTGAAAATATATTTCGAGTTGTGTTATATTGGGCAACAGGCATACTCAACAGACACATATTTCTGGTAACCGTTGCGCTACTTCCTGCTGTAATAATTGGAATGGCGCTAGGCAGAACAGCGGATAAACATGTTGATGAAGTTAAAATGAAACACGCCGTTATTGCATTGTTGCTATTGAGCGGCACAATGCTGTTTATAAGAAGCATATTCCACCGCTAATAAGCAACATTGACGCATCCTGACCGCACAAAAAACAAGAGCCGAGACACATAGGGGTCATCCCCTACACGTCCCGGCTCGTAGATCGATTCTCTCAACACGAATGCAAGCATTCGTGTTGTCCCTTTTCTACCAAAGCGGCAACAGTGCGCCGCCGAACTCTTCTAGCATAACGTCCCGAATCCGATCGGTGTGATAGGCATTCACGATGATGTCAAACAGCTCCATCCGCAAACCGCCAGCTTCTACATCCTCTGTCCGCACGACGATGACGTTGTTCAGTGCGGACACATCCCCTTGGGTGATGTCCTCTGCGAAAATACTATCCGTCTCTAAGCGCAGTCCGGCGGACAGGGCGTTGGTGCCGTTGATGGCCGCCGCTTCAATGTCGGGCAGCATGTTGGCCAATATCCCGGCCTCGGCCTCTAAAATCTCAATGTCCACAATGCGCTCAATAATGTCAAATTGAGAGGGAATCCCTTCCACGTTGGGGTCGAGCCGGATAAGGCCCGCTGCCTCTAACAGCCGCAGGGCACGTCCGCTGTTGGTGGGGTCGCTGGGGATGGCAACAGTGTGACCGTCTTGCAGATCCGCAATAGACGCAATGCGGTCGTGGTTAGCAAAAATGTTCAGGGGCGAGATTAGGGTTTCGGCAATGGGCTCAATTTCATAGCCGTTGCCTTCAATGTCCGCCTCTAAGAACATGACGTGCTGGAATGCATTTAGGTCAATGTCGCCTTCATTTAAGGCCCGGTTTGGGGTCATGAAATCAGAGAAATAGACCAGTTCCAGGTCAATCCCCTCTTCTGCCACCATCTCTTGGATGACTTCCCAGTGGATGTTAAAGGCCCCGACGATGCCCACGCGAAGGTGGTGCCGGTCCCCGTCGCCTGTTGCGGTGTCGCCGCCCCCGCCGCAGGCGGCGAAGGTGAGTAGTAGGCCCAGTGCAAGTAACAGTACAATCAGCTTTTTCATTGTTTCATTCTCCTTTTAATGTGTTGCTCTTTTTATAATAATATTCCCCACAGCCTGTATCAGGCTGACTAGGATCAAAATAATGGCAATGGTCAGCCACATGAGGTCCCGCATGTTGAGTTGGTGTCCGAACCGTAGCGCAAAGTCCCCTAGGCCCCCGGCACCGACTGCACCGGCGAACGTGGCGAGGTTCACTAGGTTAATGGCCGTAATCTGGGTCACCCGTGTGATAGACGGAATACTCTCCCGTAGATACACCCGGAAAATCACGCCCAAGCGAGACACGCCCATAGCGGTGGAGGCTTCAATCAGCCCGTGGGGTACCTCCGACAATGCAGTTTCAATCTGGCGGGAGAAGAACGGAACCGTCCCCACAACCAGTGGTACAATGGCCCCGGCCACGCCGATGGCAGTGCCCATAATCAGCCGGGATAGACCCATAAGCATAAAGATGAGAATCAGAAATGGGATAGAGCGCAGGATGTTAATAGACTTATCCAAAATGTTATAGGCCACAGGATTCTGGCAAATTCCGCCCTTTTTCATCACCACCAAGGCCACGCCTAATGCCGTACCCAGTATAAAGGACACCAACCCAGAGATACCAACCATCTGCAACGTCTGTATAATCGCCCGACCCAATTCATTAGAGCCCCTTGCGAAGTTTGGGATAACGGATTCAATAAATTCTATCATTTTGAGACCACCTCCACGCGGACACCTTGTTCTTCTAAATAGCCAACGGCAGATTCGATGCTGTCCTCCGCCCCTGTGATGATAATAATCAGGCTACCCAGCGGCCTGCCTTGAATCAGCTCAATGTTCCCGAAACAGATATTGGTTTTGACCCCGAACCGCTCCGCCGCCGTGTGGAGCAGGGTCTCTTGGGCGTTGTCCGCCTTGTAGGTGAGCTTCAGCAGTTGCTCATTCTTCGCCAACCGCACCAAGGGCGAGTCATTTTCAATCAGCTCATATACCTTATGCAGGCTGTTGGTGGAGGCCACAAACTCTTTCGCCACGTCACTTCTCGGGTCGGAAAAGACTTGGAACACATCCCCGATCTCTTTGATTGCGCCCCCCTCCATCACCGCCACCCGGTCACAGATTTCTTTGATCACCGCCATCTCGTGGGTGATAAGCACGATGGTAAGGCCCAGTTTTTCGTTGACCTCTTTGAGTAAGTCCAGAATCGACTTTGTTGTCTGGGGGTCTAAGGCGCTGGTGGCCTCGTCACAGAGCAGTACCGAGGGGTCGTTTGCCAAAGCCCTTGCAATGGCCACCCGCTGTTTCTCTCCGCCGGATAGGGCCGAGGGGTAGGCTTGAATCCGGTGGGACAGACCCACTAGGCCGAGTAACGACTCAACCTTCGCCCGCTTCTCCTCTTTGGAGAGGTTTGTGCCACGGAGCGGGAACGCCACGTTTTGCATCACCGTCCGAGAGGGCATTAAGTAAAAGTGTTGGAAAATCATGCCGATTTTCTTCCGCCGCTGGTTGAGGGCCTTGGTAGAGAGGCCCATCAAGTCTTCCCCGTCCACAATCACTTGGCCGGCAGACGGTACCTCTAACAAATTCAGGCACCGAATCAAAGTAGATTTCCCTGCCCCCGAGTGGCCGATGACGCCGAATATCTCACCGGATTTAATCTCTACATTGATGTTTCGCACGGCTTTGATGTCGCCGTACTGGGTCTCGAACGTTTTGCTGACATCCTTTAATACAATCATATCTGTCTCCCTCTTTTTCTAACTACCCCAATAAAAAAACCCATTCTTTTTCTGAGAAAAGAACGAGCCATCACGCATACCTCCAAATTGTCACGAACGGAAGTATGCGTCAACACATCATCATAGAAAGAGCTATTTTTTTGGTTTGAGTTTGCATGGGTTGCTCCTCGCTGGTCAGTGATTGTTCCTTATCATAACAGAGCGCATTTTAATTGTCAAGCATTTTATTTGGGAATCTTGGTGTTTTTTGTGTATGCGGATTGTGGAGTTTGACGGAATGTTCGGTGCTGGCGGTATCTTTCGCCATACGGAAATCGCCGCATATCGGTCGACCTAGCCGGTCAATCTTTACACAGCATAACCAGAAGTGCCCCCGCTGAAAGCGTGACGTTTGCGGGGCTTTTCAGCACCACATTACTCACCCCAACCCCTTGCCCCACCAGCAGTGTGGCATTGTGGAGGGGATAGGCTAGATTGGTGGTGGTAACACCCTCACAGGTGGCGAGGGGTATCAGCGAGAAGAGGGTGCCCGGTTCGGCAGAGAGCGAGAGTTCGCTGTCTGTAAACCAAATTTGATTATGCTCGTCCACCACCGCCCCGGTCTCGCCCGGTCGCAGGGCGGAGAGGAGCAGGATGTTCGATAGTGTATGATCCATCCGTGACCCAGTGGCCCCCAAGAGTAAAAAGTCCCGGTAGCCCTGCTCTCTGGCGAAATTGACCGCCAGTTCTGTATCGGTCAAATTTTTCTTGGCGGGAAAGCGATAAATCGGGATGCCCTCCGGCAACTCGGCTAGGGAATCAAAGTCCCCCAGCAAGACGTCAGGTGTGACCATTAGGCACTTAGCGTGGAGATACCCGCTGTCTGCGGCGATAATATAATCATCTGAGCGGATAAACTGCCGCAGGTAGCTGTAGTCGGTCATACTGCCCCCTGTGATAATGACTGCCCGCATATGATACACCGCCTTTTGTTGGATTGGTATTTGGTAGATATATAGTATACCATCCGCCGAACTGGTTGACAAACCGGCTTGGTGGGGGCATACTGGATTATATATCAAGATCGGAGCGACACCGTTATGCAAAAACAAAACTACCACCAAGAAATGCAACAAAAAATGGCCGCCATCCCCGCCGGGCAACGGCTGTTGCTCCACAGCTGTTGCGGCCCCTGCTCGGCGGCGGTAATGGAACGGCTGGGCGCGTGGTTTGTGCTAGAGGTTTATTTCTATAACCCCAACATCCAAGACAAAGCGGAGTATCAACAGCGCTTAGAAGCCCAACGGGTCGCAATCAAGCGTGTGGATACAGCATATCCAGTTACCTTAATAGAAGCTCCTTACAATCCCGCTCCCTTTGAGGATATCGCCGTGGGGCTGGAAGACACCCCGGAAGGCGGCCCACGCTGCACCGCCTGTTTTACACTGCGCCTAACGGCCACCGCTCAGTTGGCCAACGAGCGGGGTATTCCTTATTTCACCACCACCCTGACCGTCAGCCCCCGCAAAGATGCCGTGCGGCTCAACGAAATTGGACACGCAGTGGGGGAACCCCTCGGAACAACATACCTGCCCGGAGATTTAAAAAAACAAGGCGGATATCAGCGGAGCATGGAGCTGGCACAGGCGTGGGGCCTGTATCGGCAGAGTTATTGCGGATGTCTGTTTCACTAGGGTTTGCAGACAACAGTCTACTGACAACACAGCCGTATCAACACCACCTGCGGTCTCGCAAACACCCGCGGCAAGGACTCTCCCACCCCGCGGCTCACAAAAACCGGAACCCCATCTCGGGAGGTTGCCCACCCGGCGGCAAACCTGCGCCCGTACCGGGTGGCAAAGGGCAGTGCTGGTGTCCACAGGCCAAACAACGTAACGTGTCCGCCGTGGGTATGTCCGCATAGCATCAGGTCAATGTGTACGGTATTTTGGCGCATGGAAACATCCGGCTGGTGGGACAATAATAACACAAAGCTATCCGCCGTGGCCCCAGCGGTTGCTTGCTGGATGTCAGATGTTCGTCGCCTTTGGTCTTCCACCCCGGCCAAATAGAAGCGGTCTCGAAGAGAAACACCGCTGTTGGCGAGGGGGGTAATATTGTGTGTCTCCATGATGGGAAATAGGGCTTCCTCTGCGTCGTGGTTCCCCGCCACGCCAAAGGTACCATCGGTGGTTGCTACTTGCGACAGCAGGGCCATGGTGTTTTGGAGCTTTTGTTCGCTTTCTGCATAGTCACCGCCTAGGAGCAGTAAATCCACTTGTCTAGTATTTAAGGTATCCACCACACCTTGCAACCGTTTTTTTGAGATATCGTGAGTGTCGGTGACGAGGGCGATAGTATATCCGTCTAACTCTTTCGGCACCCGGTTACTGTAAAAGGGTACTTCTGTATATACAACCCGCCGATCTAACGTTGCGGCATGGACTGCGTGAACAAGGGCGACAGAAGTCCCGACGGCAAGGCCCGCTTTGGCGAGGGTTCTGAGGGGTGATTTGTGTTTTGGTTTTTTCATGTTAAGATTGATCCCAGTCTGTAAGCTGAGACCATTTTATCATAAATTTATCCAAACTTCAACTGCGCCTAACCATTGGAAATTCAGGGTTTTCAAACAGACAGCCCATCCGAAGGGAAGCGACATCAAGCAAAATAGCATCACAGTAGCCGTAGCGGTCTCTGTCATTGCGTTCTTATAGCAAAGCCACACCTTGCAACATCCCTTAACCTCTGGTACAATAAAACAATCTTTCTCCCTCGGAGCGTCACCCATGCGATATGCAGTAAGCAATTCCATTGAGATAGCAGAAATCCTAGATTTTGATGTGGCCATTGTGGGCACGGGCCTAGCGGGTCTTTATGCCGCCATGCATATAGCGCCGGAACGGTCATGCTGTATTATGACCAAAGAACGGCTGGACCTGTCCAGTTCTTGGCTGGCCCAAGGCGGCATCGCTGCGGCCATCGCCAAAGATGATGCCCCCGGCCTTCACTCGGCGGACACGTTGATTGCCGGGGCGGGGCACTGTGACGAGCAGGCGGTACAGATTCTGGCCCAAGAGGGGCCGGGGGATATCGAGACACTTCGTGCCTACGGCGTCCCTTTTGACCAGGATGAGACGGGGACGCTGCAAATCGCCAGAGAGGGCGGCCACCGCCGCCGCCGTGTCCTCCACGCCGGTGGGGATGCCACGGGGCGAGAGACGGTGAAGGCATTGTCTGATCTGGTGGCCTGTCGAAAGAACATTACCCGCATGGGCCGGGCATTTCTGGTGGATGTGCTGTTAGACGAAACAGGGCGTGTCTGGGGCGCATTGATCCACGTACAGGGTGCGTATCGTATCCTCCGCACACGGATGCTGATTATCGCCACCGGCGGAATCGGGCAGGTTTACCAAACCACCACAAACCCGGAGGTTGCCACAGGGGACGGTATCGCCGCCGCCATTCGAGCAGGGGCGGAAACAGCGGGAATGGAGTTTGTCCAGTTTCATCCTACGGGCCTTTGGAAACAAGACCAGACTGGACAAGCCTTTCTCGTGTCAGAAACCCTGCGGGGTGAGGGTGCGATTTTGAGAAACGCCGCAGGCGTAGCCTTTATGGAACATGCCCATGAACTCAAAGACTTAGCCCCTCGTGACATTGTCGCCCGGGCCATTGCGGGCGAGATGGAGCGAGGCGGAATGGGCCATGTGTACTTAGATATCCGGCACTTAGACAGAGACTACCTGCTCCGGCGGTTCCCTACGATTTTCAACCAATGTTTGGAGGCGGGCATTGATATTAGCCAAGATATGATTCCGGTGTCACCGGTACAGCACTATATCATCGGCGGGATTAAAACGGATATTCACGGACTGACCAACATCCCCGGTCTATACGCCTGTGGAGAGGCAGCATCTACTGGCGTTCACGGGGCCAATCGGTTAGCGGCAAACTCCATGTTAGAGTGCGTGGTGTTTGGCCGCCGGGTAGCAAGCGAGATCAATGAGGTGCTGGATAACGGTGTGCCTGACCAGCGGGACGACTATGTGCCGCCTATCCCGGCACGGCCCGCTATTCACATTGACGAGTCGGCCTATCGCCGGCGGGTGCAGGAACTCATGCACCAATATGGCGGCGTTGTTCGCACGGGCGCAGGGCTGGAAGCGGCTCTCTCTGAAATCCACACCATTCGCCGGGAACTGGAAGCTGGGTTTGATGACCGGCGGGTGTATATTGAACTGTTAAATATCACCACCATCGCCCAAGCGATTTTGGAAGGGGCCATCGCACGGACAGATAGCGTAGGCGCCCACTACAGGAGGGATTAGTATATGCGCTATATAGGACTAGACGACCTGCTCCGCCGAAGTTTGGCGGAGGACATTGGCCCCGGTGACATTACCACCCAAAGCTGTGTACCAGCTACGGCCATTGCCCAAGGCCACTTTGTGGCCAAAGAGGCGGGGGTTATCTGCGGGATGGATGTGATGTGTCGTGTATTTGCCCTCTTAGACCCCGCCATTGTCGTCACGCTGTTGGCGGCAGACGGGGACAAGGCAGCGGCAGGGGACATCATCGCCGAGATACAAGGCCCCGCTAGAGGTGTCTTACAGGGGGAGCGGCTGGCCCTCAACCTACTGCAACACCTGTCCGGCATCGCCACCGAGACGGCAAGGGCAGTGGCAGAGGTGGCAGGGACAAGTGCGAAAATCTGTGACACCCGCAAGACCACCCCCGGTCTCCGGGTGTTGGAAAAGTACGCTGTGCAAGTAGGCGGCGGGCGGAACCATCGGTTTGGGCTGTTTGACGGAGCCATGATTAAGGACAACCACATCGTGGCCGCCGGAGGGATTGCCAAGGCGGTAGAAGCCGTGCGACAACACGCACCGCACACGATTCAAATTGAGGTGGAGACAACGAATTTAGCCCAAGTAGAAGAAGCCCTCACCGCAGGGGCGGATATCATCATGCTCGACAACATGGATTGCACCCAGATGGCGGCGGCGGTAAAACTGATAGCAGGCCGGGCCAAAACCGAGGCCTCTGGCAATATGGGCACCCGTGTTCTGCGGGACGTGGCGGAGACCGGGGTGGACTTTATCTCCATCGGTGCGCTGACCCATACGGTGCGGGCATTGGACATTAGTGTGAGGTTATACTAAGATATGGGAACATTTGAGCAACATATGAGTATTCAGACCATGATTGGCCTGTTTTTCATCGTCCTCTGTCTGGTTGTGGCGGTGCTGGGATTTTTGCTGTGGCGGTTTGAATTTTTAGACGGCAAGCATTTTTTCTTTAGCCGGACACTGGGGGCTATTTTGATGATTGCCAGTGGGGTATTCGCCATAGCGGCGGTGTTGATGCTGGTTTATGTGAGAATCGTTCTATAAAAAGTAAGCAGAAAGAGGTCGATAGCATGTTTCGTGGTTTTTCTCCGCAAACGATTGATTTTATGTGGAACCTCCGCCTAAACAATCAAAAGGCTTGGTTTGAAGCAAACAAAGAGACGTTTAAAGAAGTATTTCAAACTCCAATGAAAGCGTTGGGGCAAGAGGTGTTTTCACAAATTACAGCAGAGTACGGCAACCATGGGTTCATCCACAAAGTGTCGCGTATCTACAAAGATGCCCGGCGCGTGAAAGATGGCGAGCCGTACAGATGCAACCTATGGTTTTCTATGGAACGACCCAGCGAGGAATGGACATCTACCCCTGTGTTCTGGTTTGAGCTGGCCCCGGAGGGATGGAGCTATGGCATGGGATATTACCAAGCAAGGCCCATCACCATGGCAAAACTGCGGGCCCGGATTGACCGTGACCCGAAAAAATTTGAACGACTGATTGCACCGCTAGAACAGCAAAGCGAATTTATCCTAGAAGGCGAAGAATACAAGCGTAAAAAAGAGGCCCCCACCGCTAAAACAGCTACGTGGTATAATAAAAAATCCTTTGCCTTGATTCATAACCAGAAAAACGGCGAGGAGTTGTTTTCTGCCAAACTGGCAGACCGTTTAGTCAGTGGGTATCAGTTTTTGATGCCGTTTTATGATTATGTGGTTACGCTGGACGCAGACCCTGAGCCGAGAGTGTGATATACAAAGTCCGGTGGTGAATTTTTGCATGTTTAGCTAATTTGCAGTTCGTGGTTAAAAATGAATGGAACCGAGCCACCGAGAGCGGCTCTTACAATGGACATCCAGAAAACTACCGCCTTCCTCCGCGCCAAGTTCTCCTAAGTGACGGAAAGCTTGGTGCTGGAAGGGGGCTTTTTGCATGTTCATCGTAGGCGGCTACACCCGATATGTGTCGTGCATGTTGAGACTTTGGGTATGGCAACAGCCAAAGGAAAATAACCCAAAACCCCTGCTTTCATTCACAGAAAAATCATAAATTATTAACAAGCTATCCATAGCAATTACAAAAAAGTTTGATATAATACGCTAGACAAGTAAAGAGGCTCCAAAGGCTGTATCATTTTTGAAGGAGGGCAGAGCTATGAAACGCAATTTGAAACGATATTTGACATTCCTCTTAGCCATCGTGCTGGTGCTCCCCCTCGGTGTGCCTGCATTTGCCGCAGATAGCACATCAACAGAGCCGATTCGATTTGAAATTTCAAACCCTTATGCAAATGTGGACTGGAACTCGTTTTATCAGTTCCGGGCCGCCAACCATGTACATACGAAGCAGTCGGATGGGAACAACACGTTACGTGAAACTGTGCTGGATCATTACAACCATGGGTACCATATCCTAGCAATTACGGATCATGGTACACTCACAAACAGGTGGGACGAGTCAGCCTTGGTCACCATGTACTCTGCCCTTCGGCCCACCAGTGAGTTGCTGACGACCAAGGAAAAAGATGCAATCTACGCCGGAACCTTTACCGCCAGCTCATTTGTTGGATACTTTAGCGCACCCCGCCGCAATACGCCCCACGGGATGATCCGTATCCCCTACTCAAACGAACAAGCGTATCCGCAACATGTTCTCACCTATTGGGCACAGTTTAACAGCACACCCGCTGATACAATAGAGGGTGTCTTAAAGAAAGCCGAGACGCTGGGCGGACTCAGCATACTGCCACATCCGGGCCGGTACACCCGTAGCCCAGATGGGAAAAGCGGCGGCGCAGACGGCGGCGTTGGCGGCGAACAGGCCTCCAACAACCCAGCTGAGATTGCCAAGTATGTCCGGCTGTTCCGGCAATTTAATTCTGCCGTTGGAATGGAGATTATCAATAAATTGGATGGCGAGTCTCGGTCGGATCGGATTTTATGGGATAATATCCTCATGGAACTGATGCCGGAGGGTCGCCCGGTCTGGGGCTTTTCCAACGATGACACCCACAGCGTAAACGGAACCGGGTTTTCTTGGAACGTTATGCTAATGCCGAAGCTCACGGAAGAGGCGGTTAGAACCTCTATGGAAACAGGGGCGTTTTATGCCGTGACCCGTGTGGACCGCAAATTAGGGGTCAATACCACCATGCCGGGGGGAGGCGCAATGCCAGTTGTTTCACCCCATACAGAGGCGAAAACAGCGTTTTTGATTGAGCAGTCGGCTCCGCCTAGCATTGCAAACATTGTGGTTGGTGCAGATACCATCACCATTACCGGCCGCAACTATGACCGCATTGAATGGATTGCCGATGGTGTTGTTATCGCCCAGGGCCCTACGTTGGATATCCATGCACATCGAAACAAAATCAACAGCTATGTACGTGCCCAGCTCATCAGCCGTACGGGTGTAGCGTTTACACAACCCTTTGGTATTGCTGTTGTGCCCGCATCCCACGAATATCACGCGGCATATATGTTCGGTAATGGAGCAGGCAAATTTCACCCGAAGGCATCCATCACCCGGGCAGAGGTGGCCGCAACATTGACCAGAACCCGGCTTTTCAACTTTGCCGCCGATATCCGGCACTTGCCGCCGGGCATGGATGTATTTGACACCTTTTCCGATGTAAATACTACCGATTGGTTTTATTACCACGTAGCGTGGGCCTATGACGCAGGGTTCATACAGGGGTATGGGGGCGAGTTTCGGCCCAACGACCTCGTCACCCGGGAAGAGTTTGCGGCCATGTTGGCGAGAACCACTGTAAACAGAGTGCCCGGAGATGCCCCCTTCGGTGACGCAGACCAGATTAGTGACTGGGCAAAAGACGATGTGTCCACAGTTTACAACGAGGGCTGGATGATGGGCGATAAAGCCGGGAACTTCAACCCCGCCTCCTGTATCACCCGTGCGGAAGCAGCCACGGCGATGAACCGTAGACTAAGCCGGATCGCCTGCCGGGACACCTTTGCAGCAGCAGCGGTGGAGGGTGTGGCTTACGCCCGCCCGTTCCGGGATGTGGAACAAGGCGCATGGTACTTCCCCGCCGTGATGGTGGCCACAAATGACCACCGCTTGATCCGTAATGAATATGGGGCAATTGTTTGGGTGAAGATTGTGATCGGATAACATCGAGGGAAGCGACCCCGTTTGCACCCATATATCTCTGTGAAACAGCCAAAAGCCTTAGTATGAAACATTGTCATACTAAGGCTTTTTGTATATCTTTATACCACTACCCATGCAGCAACGTAAGTATCGTTACCTCCGGTCTGGCAAACACCCGGGGATAATACTGACCAATCCCACGGCAGACATAAACGGGCGTACCGTCGTGGGACTGCGCCCACCCGCCTCTGAATCTATCTCCATAATGAGAGATGATCCCTGAATCAAGCCCAATCGACCATCGTCCGAAAAAATTAAGCTGACCGCCATGGGTATGCCCGCTCAAAATCAAATCAATGCCTGTTGTATCTTGCATCATGGAAACGTCTGGGTTGTGGGACAAAAGAAGCACAAAGCTGTCCGGCCCGGCCCCCACTATGGCTTCGGCAACATTGGGATTCCGATTCCATAAATCTTCCACACCTGCCAAATAGAAGCCATCTTGTATGTAGACACCGCTATTGGATAATGGCGTAATGCCGTGTGCCTTCATTGACGCAAACAGGGCCTCATAATGGTCATGATTCCCCTCAATGCCAAACATGCCATCGGTGGCGGCAATCTGTGATAACAATTCCATCGCTGGGTCTAAATCATTGCGGTCGAGCGCAATATCGCCCCCGATAAGCAACAAGTCAATCTGCCTTTGATTTAACTCCACCACCACTCGTTGTAAGCGCCCATCAAACCTATCCATGGCGTGGATGTCTGTCACAAACGCAATCCGATAGCCGTCCATTTCTATCGGAACATTGGTTGCGGTAACAGATATTTCATTATACACAATGATACGGTCAAAGGTAAGCGCGTGAATCACATGGACTAGGATAATGAGTATGACCACAGAGAGTACGCTAATTTTAACGAGTTTGCCTATACTCCATTTACTCCTTTGCTTTTCCTGAATCATAAAGCCGTCTCCGTTTTGCGGACAGTTTTTCTGCGTATGTGCGTTTCTATCAATATTGCGGCACAGAGAACAACGCTTCCGGCTAAATAGCCACCAATTACGTCTGTTACGGTGTGAACACCTAAGTAGATGCGGCTAAGGCCAACTAGGAGTATGCAGAAAATGGCAAAGGTGGTAAAACCGATTTTCAGCGCTTTATTTTTTGAATGGCGCAACACCACAATCGCGCACGCACCAAAAAATACGGCGGCGTTCATGGAATGTCCGCTGGGGTAGCCGAAACCACCCGGGGCGATTAGCTGGTTTATGGCGGGGCGTTCTATGGCAAAGATGTTTTTCAGCACCAGCGGACCCAAAATTGCAGAGACAGATAGAACACTGGCGATGGGCAAGCCCGCCTTCATCCTCGTGCGGGGGAGAATCAGTAAGAAGAGTATGACAGGGGTATAGCCGTACCAGTGGGTAAGGTTGCCGATCCATGTGGCTATCGCTGTTAGGGTCGGATGAATCCGCTCTGCAATTAAAAGGTAGAATGCGTGGTTGAAGTTTGCGGTCGGCGTGTTTTCTGTTACGACCAGAACCGTTACAATGATAAAAAGCAATAGCGATTTTAGCAAGATGAACCATGTTATGTTCGATTTCATTTGTTTTCCCCGCTTTCATCCATGATTTTGGCCAGGATTTTCTTGCGGAACAACAACACAACCCCCAAGACGACAACCACGATTGCGGCGGTGATAATGGCTGCTGTGTAGTTACCACCCGAAATGCGATCGCCCAGAAATACATAGGTGATGGTGGACGGAATACTACCTAATATAACCGCAACGAGGTACTTCCAGAGCGATACTCTCGTCTCTGCAAACAGATATGGCCCCACGCTGGACACCCACGGAATCAAGACCAAAAGGAACGCAACAACCTCTGGCCGTTTGATTTGCTTGAGCTTTTCTTTTGACAGAAGCTTGCTCGGCTTTGGGTTCGCTTTCTTCTTTCGTGGAATTACATTGTGCAGGCTGCGCATGGAGACAACTACAAACAGGTTGCCTAGCGTAACACCCGCAAGAAAGATGAGCGGCCCGCCATATATCCCATAACTGAGACCGGCCAAAATCCCAACCGCAGGCGCTGGAATAATGGGGATAATAACTTGTAGCGCAGATAAGCCAATCAACGCAGGAACGCCACGCCAGCCAAAGGAATCAACCTGTGCTACGATGCTTGACTCATCATTGGCGTCAGTGACAATATCTCTAATCAATGGGAATAATTGCACAATCATAACAAGCAAGAGACAGAGAAATATAACCATGACAATCAATGTGAAAATGTTGTGTTTTTTCATAATGCACCATTGAAATATAAATTTATAGTCAGGCAATATGTCCGTTATACGGCAAATTCCCCTGCTATTATAATCATACTACATGGATGCTGGAAAGTCTACCCCTGCAATAGTCGAACCCATGTCAATTTCGTTCTGTCTATTTGCATCGAATTTGTTGGGGACGTGCCCCTGCGCGACTCGTGCCCTTGACCTTCTCCTGTCGGCGTTGCCGCCGATTCTATCTTGGCGGTTCCCGCCAGCGTGTATG
This sequence comes from Oscillospiraceae bacterium, assembly GCA_009779845.1. Taxonomy (GTDB): domain Bacteria; phylum Bacillota; class Clostridia; order Oscillospirales; family Oscillospiraceae; genus WRAB01. The sequence continues at coordinate 44,360 of WRBE01000004.1, read as the reverse complement.
TCCTGCCGGACGGGCCATCTTTTTGTCGTTGAACAAAAAGAAGCAAAAAGTCAACACAGGGGCTGCGCCCCTATGTACCCGCAAAGGTCAAGGGCAGAGTGACGACGGTTTCGCTCCTTATACTCTGCACTGGTGCTGATACTCTCTAGCCGGATGTTATAGTACTCGGAACTCCAATGGTCAAGGGCGGTGGTGTCGCCGGTGGGATGTGCTATTGAACTGTGCTTATGAATGGAACGCATAGAGTAGTAGCATCCTACCCTTCAATTACTAGTCCAACCGCTAGCATTCCCACATTATCCCGATAAATCTGGTCGAACTGATTGAGGGGTAGCGGACTTTCTCCGAGGCCCACTTCAATGGTATAGCCGGGGCGGTTAGCGTGTTGGATGAACCAGTCCTTATACCCGGCGTGGCCGGATTCATATGGGGTCTCTTCCAAGGCGTAGCCGGATAAGGCAGACAGGGTTTCGCCGATTTCTCGTGAGCCCTCCGGCAAATAATCCAGATATTGCCAATAGATGATCTGCCCTTGGCTGTGGTAGGACATGGTGAGCCGGAAATCATGGGCTAGGGTGTAGTCATACAATGCCCGGCTCTCCGGCTCTGAGAGAGGGGCTGTGCCCACATAATCCCGTGGGCCGGGGAACCGAACCCCTTGGCCGAACTTAATCTCCTTCGCTCGTTCCCACCCCGCCGGGTATTGGAGGTTGAGGTCTACACCCCGGGCGTTTGCCTTCCAGCCGGTGGGGAAGGGGATGCTTGGATAGCTCTCTGTAAGATACGTTGCGTATTCGTAATTGGCCCCCACGTCTGCGGCTCCTGTGGCGATGTCTACCCCGTCGGGATTCACCATGGGAACCAAGTGCAGGGTGCTGGCATCAAACAGCGGCCTTGCCGCCATACCGCCTATTGTGCCGCTGTCGGCGTAAGCGATTGCGTATTCTTCCAAAAATTTCAACAAGACCGGAGTGGTAATCCACTCATTGCCGTGATGGGCGGCATTGTAGCTAATCTGGCGAGGCCCCTCTCCGAAACGCAATACAGCCAGTTCCTGACCCCATACGCTCTGCCCCAAACTTTCCCGCCGGATAAGCGGGTGCCGGGCGGTAAGCCCCTGCAACACATAGCGGAGCACGTTAGAGGTAAACCGCACATTCGTTGGCACCACAGGGAAGCCCAATGGTATCACCAAACGCTGTCCTATTTGGAGATGTTCCGGCCGAATGCCGGGATTTGCCGCCGCGATGGCCTCCACCGTGGTGCGGAACCGTGGGGCCAGTTCTGCCATGGTGTCCCCTGCCTGCACCGTGTGCCGGACATAGCCCACCAAAAATGGCCCTAGGGCCCGCCAGTCGGCTTCTGTGAGGTCGGGGCCGCCCGTTATTCCTCGGTCACGGCGAAATTGTTCCAGCGCCGCCCCGGTTCCCGAACCGAATATGCCATCCACGGCACCGGGTTCATAGCCCGCTCTGGTGAGTCCCAATTGAAAAAAGTCAATATCTGGATGTTTTGCACCCGGCTGAAAATTACGCATGAATACAGCCTCCTTGTTGCCTTTTTCTTCTAGTCTATGCTGGAAATTAAAAATTGTGAAAGCATAGTTGTAGAAAAGGAAAAAAGGAGGCGTCTTAGGGAGATGTTTTCCAAAATTTATTGGTTCTGTATATGTCTAAAATAATCTTCCTACCAGCCACTTTTGTGTTGATACTACCCTAGTCATCTTTGCCTTTTCCGCCTAAAGACTAAAATCGCTATAATCCTTACCTTGTCCTACATTCTCTTTGAGTTGCTCATACAAGTACTCAAATCCAACTATTGCCGATTCAAATTTATACTTCTTCTTTCCTACATACACGACTATCCTTTTATCCGATGGTGTTGCGGGAAAAGGTTGTGCTAGCCAATATCGCTCAATATCCTTATATGGTATTTCCCGTGCCCCTCTCCAAAAAGTTCTATACACAATACCATGCTGTTCAAATGTTATCAAAATACTCCACATATGTATAGATATACATATTGTCGCTATGGAAGAGAGACCAAACATTACCATCGAGATATCTCTTTCTCTAGATGATGGCGATAATATTAGCGCAACTGTGATCCCTACCAGTATAACACAACCAACCCCAGCAATTATCTTCCAGATTTTTTTCGTGCGAAGTGGGCGACCCGCCACATACTTTCTGTTCTCCCAATCCAAAAGTCGCTTTAAATATGTATATCCCAGCACCCCTCGGTTTCTTTTCATTTGGACTGTTTCTCCTTTTCCTTAAAATGCATCTGACTTCAACACAGCCTAGAACAAAAGACCTATCTACCGAAAAGTATTTCGCCTTTTTGGTAAATAGGCCTCTGAAAATATTTTTAACAATTGATGCAACCAAGCATGCCGAACCCTGCGGCACAGTGTCAACTAGCGTCCTAATATCATATCCATCTCGTAGCCGGTCACAAATTGTATTTCCTGTGCTTGCGGTGAATGAGCAATGATCTCTATTGCATCAGCCGTTTTTTGATAAATGTCGTGTAAAACAACCGTGCTGTTTTCAGGTGCGGATAATATCCGTTGAACAATATCGTCCGTGGTGGTTTCCCACCACCAGTCGCCAATATCTATGGCAAATCTTCTTGAAGCAAGGGTTTTGCCCATCGCAATAATGTAACGATTATGGCCCTCATAGTAATATGGAGGGGCGTAGTTGTTCGCCAAAAGCAATGGAGAGGGCAAGCACCAATAACACCGTTATACAAAGTATAATTTTAGATTTCTTCCCCATGGCATTCTTCCTTTTCCATACTCACCCATGTGAACAGAATGTCTAGTACCCCTCCGGATACGCATCAGGCTCTGCTGGCGGCGCATACTCCGCTGGTGGCGGTGCCGCAACGGCACCGGTGCCGCGAGAGACCTCTTGTGGCACTGCGTGGAAATTATCTCTAGATACAAGCTCACGCCGGACTAGATTCCCATCCTCGTCATAAAACCGTTGGAAAATCTCTACCACATGTCCCTGACGGCCAGGGGCGGTGACCGCTGTGGTGCCGGCGGGACGGGACGGGTCGTCTGTATAGGTGGTGGTAAAGGCCACCGTGCCGATATGTACCATTTCCGGTTCGATTCGGGCGTAGGGGCTACGGTCTGTGCCTTCAATCCGCACGTTCATGGTAAGTCCATAGCGGTAGCTCACAATGCGGATCGGGAAGTCGAAGTTGTTCGTAAATGAGAAGTCTAACGCATTCCAAGCCACGGCGGCATCCATCCCCATGGGCAGATAGGCCACCGGCAAGGTATGGTTGCGGCGGGCATCTACCTGCAACTCAGTGTGGAGCAGGGCGTGATAGATAGTGGACGAGACTTGGCATATCCCGCCGCCAATGGCCGTAACCATGCGGTTGCCGGAGATGGCACCGCCGGGGCGGAACCCCCGCTCTTCCGTCCGCTGGCCCACGACAGTGTTAAAATCAAACTGGTCGCCAGGGTTTAGGATCAGGCCGTTAATTTTACTGGCGGCCAAATAGATGTTGGTGTTGCGGTTCTCGTCCCCCGTGAGGTTGGTGGTGGAGGTGGCGAGGACATCTTGGAACACAACAGCGTTTAAGTATTCCGTGGTAATCTCCGGCTCGATGAGGGTAAGGGGCACACGAACCTCTTCCCCCGGCTGGGCATTGGCTAAGAGGGCCTCAACCAACACGGTATCAAAGCTGATACCTAAGACGTGCTCAGTGGCAGCCTCGGCTTCGATGTCGAAGGTGGCATTTTTCGGCTCGGCAAATAGCTCGGTATAAATGGCTTGGACATTCACAGGGGTAGGGTCTGTGACAGCGGCGCCCTCATAGTGAATGGGGGTATCGGTACCGGCTAGAAAGGCATCGGTGATGATATCGATAAGTTGGCCCTCGTCAAACTCAACGGCTTGTTGGCCTGTGGTAATAATCAGCTCATCCCCAACGATCTCATGAGAGCTGTGGGAACGGAGGTCAATCTCGTCCGCCGCATCCGCAATCGCAGTTTGCAACAGTTCTAGGTTGGCGGGGTGCATGGAAAACGGGTCAGGGTTGGCGGAAACAAACTGGCCGCGGAGAAACGACCATGCGTTCGAGAATAGATTGTCACTGCGGCCATACTGGTAGGCGATTCTAGCCGCCTCATAACCGGTAAACGAGAGGCCCGCCTCTTTTGCGGACACTTCCAGCGTGTTGCCGCCGGGGAAGGAAATTGTGACCATACGCTGGGCCCCTGCCTCTTGCATCGGTTCTTCGAGCAGGTCTGCCGCCTCGTCTATGGTAAGGCCGCCAACGGGCACACCGACGATTACCACATTGGGGAAGATCGTGGCCCCATTGGATACACTGAATCCAACTGCCGCCATGGCCCCGGTTGATAACAGGGCAAGACTAAGCAAGATGATGGTAATGACGAATATGATTTTTTTCTTTTTGGATTTTGGTTTCACCCTTGCTTTTGTGTTCATGCTCTTACCCCATTTTCTCAATTTTTGTATGTTCTCTAGGAAGGGAAGATGCTCCCCTACGATGTTTGGTTGGCGGCGTACTCGTTTTTCTTCCATGGCATTCCCACGGTAAAGCGTTGTTGGGTGTGGGCCTCTAACAATTTGCGAATCAACTGGTTCGAGAGCAGAAACCCGGAAGATGTCAGGCTCCACCGTCCGTCCACCCGGTGGGCGAATCCGCTTTTTTCGTAGTCGAACAGCAGGGCCTCAATCGGTTCCCAACTGGATTGATAGATGTTATAATACTCGTCCCCCGTGATACCGCGGGTGGTGCGGAGCCCTAACATCAGGTACTCTAACGCCTGTTCGCTTTTGGAAATTTGGTCTTGCGATGTCAAAATGTTGCGCTTGCCGGCCAATGCGTCTATATATGCCGGTACGCCTTTTATGTAGCTATAGCGAAGATCGCCGATATAAGAGTGGGCTGTAGGGCCGAACCCTGCGTATTCTTCTCGGTTCCAATACTTAAGGTTATGCCGGGATTCCTTCCCTGGTGCAGAAAAATTTGAAATTTCATACTGCCGATACCCCACGTTTCGCAAAGCGTCCACCGTGTACAGGTACATGTCCGCTTGGTCGTCGTCCGTGGGGATGGCGGGATTGTCTTTGAAAATATAGAGAGGCGTATCCTCTTCAATGCGGAGCCCGTAGCAAGACACATGTTCCGGCCGCAAGACAATAATTTTGTTCAAGGTGTCCGCCCAATCTTCTTTTGTCTGGCTGGGCAGACCGTAAATGACATCTAAACTAATATTCTCAAAGCCCGCTTTTCTGGCCTTTGAAACCGTTTGCTCCACCTGAGCAAAGCTGTGGCGGCGACCCAAATTCTTCGCCAATCCATCGTCTGCCGTCTGGGCACCAATGGACAGGCGGTTAACCCCTTCTTTGTTTAAAAGCCGCAGGTCTTTGCCGGAGATAGAGTCAGGGTTGACCTCCACCGTGACCTCGGCGTCTAATAACACGTTGTAGTGCTCTTTCAGCGTGTTAAATAGACTAGCAATCCGCCGAGCACCGTAGTAACTGGGCGTGCCGCCGCCGAAGTAGATGGAGTCAATATAGTATCCGGATAACACAGGGGCCGCCTCTTTTAGCTGACGGGTCAGGGCCTGCTGATATTTCGGCATCAACTTTTCGCCGCCTGTTACGGAATGAAAATCGCAGTAGGCGCACTTGCTGACGCAAAATGGAATATGTACGTAAATGCCAAGATGTTTTGTCATAATGGGGCTGTTGTCCCTCCGTAGATATAATTACCCAATGTACTATCCAGAATACCCCATAAGGTGACATAAGTCAATGGATTTCACTGAAAAATGTGGAAATGGAAGTGTTTTCCTCTTGTCTGGCGTAGGGGACGCCGCCCCCTAAATCTGCATCGAAACCGAAACAGCGGGATGCGGAGGGCGGCAGTTCCTACGAAGGTCGAGGGGTAAACGCCGAAAACAAAGGAGCCACCCGGCAGGACAAAGGACAACCCCAAAACCCACCAACAATTTGCAAATCCCCCCATCCTCTGCTATACTAATTCAAAAGTCGAAGAGCGGAGAAACAACATGCGAATTTTAATTCTCACCGTCACCGCTGGCCATGGCCACAACACCACCGCCCGTGCCATGGAAGAGGCCCTTGTGGCCAAAGGCGTTGACGTGGTCGTATTGGACATGTATAAATATATCAGCCGGGTGATCTATAACGTGGTGGACAAGGGATACCTCTTCTCTGTTCGCCGTACCCCCCGGCAATTCGGGCGTGCCTATTCCAGCCTAGAGCGGCGAGAGACGCCCCGGCGGGTACTGCGTATTCTCAACCAGAACCGATTCCTAGCAGGGCGATTGGCTGGATTTTTTGCAGACTATCAGCCGGAGATCATCCTTGTCACCCATGTATTCGGTGCACAAGTCTTAGATGTGCTCAAGCGGCAAGGCCACCTGCAAGTACCCATTATGGGCATCAACACCGACTACTGCATCCATCCCTTTTGGGAAGATGTGTCCTCGGTGGACTATTTGGTTACCCCCAACGAACTTATGCGTTACGCAGCAGAACGGCGGGGCATGGCACCCCACCGACTTTTGCCTCTGGGCATTCCCGTGGGGGCAAAGTTTCAAAAACAGATGGACAAGCAAGAGGCCAGGGCGGCCCTTGGCCTAGAGCAAGATAAGACCACCATCCTGCTCATGGGCGGTAGTATGGGGTATGGAGACATGCTCCATAATGTGGCGCAGATTGATGCGATGAGGGAAGGGTACCAACTGGTCTGTCTCACCGGGTCTAACCAGCGGCTGTACCAAGAGTTGCGCCGACTGCAAGTAAACACCCCTCTCCGTGTGCAGGGGTTTACGGATCAAGTGGCCCTCTACATGCGGGCGGCGGACTGTATCATTACAAAGCCCGGCGGCCTCTCCACATCAGAGGCACTGGCCTGTGGTCTGCCTATGATTTTGGTAAGCCCCATTCCGGGACAAGAAGACCGGAACGCCCAGTTTTTCCTCAACAGCGGGGCGGCGGTTTTGGTTACCAAACATTTCCCGGTGGCGGATGCGGTCTACGCCGTCTTAGGCCAGCCAAGCCGATTGGAGCACATGCGAGAGGCCATCACACGCATCGCAAAGCCCACCGCCGCAACGGATATTGCCAACGTTGCAATCCAAGTGGCAAAGGGTGAGTGGCCGGAGGGTACACGCCATGCCGAACCTGCCCTCACACGTTAAATATATCTTAGAAATCCTAGAACAGGCGGGCCATGGGGCATATCTCGTGGGCGGCCCGGTTCGGGATTTTGTTATGGGGATAACCCCCAAAGATTGGGACATCGCCACCAGTGCCACGCCGGAGGTGGTGCAGACACTGTTCCCCCGCACTATCCCCACAGGCATCCGCCATGGGACGGTAACAGTGCTGGTAGCCGGTGATAGCGTAGAGGTTACTACTTTCCGCCAAGACGGGGCCTATCTCGACCACCGCCGCCCGGAACAAGTGGCTTATGTGACCCGATTAGAAGACGACTTGGCCCGCCGGGACTTTACCATGAACGCCATGGCTTTAGACCTTCGGGGCAAACGCACTGACCCCTTCGGCGGCCAAAAAGACATCATCGCTAAATGCATCCGCACCGTAGGCGACCCTGCCGCTCGATTTGCAGAGGATGCCCTGCGCCTATTCCGGGCGTTGCGGTTTTCCGCACAATTGGGCTTTGCTATAGATGCTGACACAAGGGCCGCCATGACAGAGACGTGGGGCCGTGCCCGTACTCTCTCTGCCGAGCGGGTGCGGGATGAGGTTGAAAAAGTCCTCCTATCCCCCCGACCGGGGGTGATGGAGGATGTGCTGGCGTTGGGGCTGCTCTCGTCCTACGTCGGGCCACTGGCAAAAGATACTGTCCCATTTGTCCAACTAAGCGCACTTTCTGCCACCTCCATATCCCGCTGGGCGGGGGCGGCGGCGATTTTGGCGGAGGCCGGGGCGATTGCAGACCCTGTTGTGTTCCTGCAGACCTTACGCCACAGCAACACAACCAGCACCATCGCCGGAACTGCGGGAACATTGGCATCGGCACTTCCTACCGACCCGATTGCCCTCAAACGGCTCTTATCCCGTTACGGGTCTGCTCCGGTTAGCGTAGCCGCACAGGTTGCGCCGCTATTTGGCAACCAAGCATCGTCCTATGTGCTAGAGCAGATATTCTCCTCCGGCGAGCCTTATTGTGTGGAACAGTTGGCAATCACCGGGGGTGACCTTCTCACCATTGGGTTTACACCCGGCCCAAACATTGGCGCGGCCTTATCCGCATTGTTGGAACAGGTGATTGTGGAATCGAGCCTCAATCAGCGGGAAGAGCTACTTGCATTGGCAAAGGAGTTTCTTCAGGAGAATACACGGTGACGAGTGGTTGCTCAAATCCTGTTATGTCCCCCAAAGCGCATCCTCTCTTTTCCGTGCACAAAAAGAGAGGATACATATTTGGGGGCAAATTATAATTGCGTTAGGAGCTGATAAGAATGGATTGGATTGAGCGTCTCAATCAGGCAATTGTTTATATGGAAGAACACATGACAGAGGAAATTGACTATGCGCAAGCGGCAAAAATCGCCCACTGCTCCTCTTTTCATTTCCAGCGGATGTTTTCCTATATCGCCGATGTGCCGCTGTCTGAATACATTAGGCGCAGAAAAATGTCGCTTGCGGCGGTTGATTTGCAAGGCGGGAGCGAAAAAATCATTGATATCGCCCTGAAATACGGTTATTCATCGCCAACCGCATTTAATCGTGCCTTTCAAAGCATACACGGCATTGCGCCCTCGCAAGCAAAAGAGGAGGGTGCAACGTTGAAATCCTATCCTCCTATCAGCTTCAAACTGATTGCAAAGGGAGTAGAGGAAATGGAATTTAGAATTGAGAAGAAAGACGCAATTCGTATTTTGGGTGTATCAGCGCCTCTTAGCGACGATGCAACAACAGCTTACGAAGAGGCTGAAGCATTGTGGATAAAGACATTCACGGACGGCGCACCGAAGGACACAAATGGAGATTTACTGGATGTGGGGACAATATGCAACGAACTAAACGCAGCTTGCGACACCAAACGACCCGAATTGAACGGCTTTTTGGGTGTCGAAATTGAGCGTAATGATAGTTGCGAATACATGATAGCCGTTGCAAGCACTTTGCCGGAGCATGGTAGCCTCAAAGAATACATTATCCCGGCACATACATGGGCAGTATTTCCGGGGAAAAACTTCTTTGCAGAAGAATATGCAGAATCAGAAGTAGCCATAAAATTTGAAGAACGCGTATACTCGGAATGGCTTCCCACCTCCGGCTACGAAATTGCCGACGGTTTAGACGTGCATCTCCTATTTGCCACCAGCGATTTAGAAAACGCTCCTTTTGAGCGGTGGATTCCGGTTAAGAAATTAGCGGAGAAATCATATGGTTAAAAAACAAAAGCTTACGCCCCTAAAAATCGGCATATATCTTGTACTCTTTTTCGCTGCATGGAGCGTAAAGGAGTTAGTAATCCAGCCTGTGTTGTTAAGCCCATTAACATTAAATCCGATTGTTTCTGGAGTGATAGGAGAAGTCATTAAACTGTTGGTGTGGACGTTGCCTGCCATTTTACTGATAAAACATTATCGTGACGATATGTCGATTAGCTTAAAAGAAATGTTTACAAGCAAACCAACATGGTTCAAAGATGCGTTCATCTTGCTTGTGATTTTTGCCCCGCTAATAAGAGCGGGCATTTTCGATGGGTTTGCGATGAACCCCGATTTTGACCCAACATGGCTGATTGGTGCTGTGGTTTTTGTAGGCATTACGGAAGAGGTTGTTTTCCGTGGATTTCTGCTCAACGCATTTCTGAAAAAGATGAAAATACAGTACGCCATTGCGCTGGATGCTGTTTTGTTCACGCTGATCCATTTCCCGATTTGGATTTATCAAGGGCTCGGATTTTCGGATTTTTTACGAGGGATTATCGTTGTTCCGATACTCAGTGTGTTGTTTGCATATTCGTTTATCAAAACCAAACATATATTCGTACCGATAGCACTTCACATGATTTGGAATCTCCAAGTGGGTTTATTCGGGTAGATAATAGGGAGAATTGAACGGAGAATAACCAGACCTCAGACTACAGGGTAATCCCAAGCCCTGTAGTCTTTTTTAGATTCTACCTCTCCAACCACCTTCGATACTGCCCCTCATCGGCAACCTGTCCAACGGCGGAGAACGAAAGCCGCTCAAAGTCGATCACCTGCCGTGCCACGGCCAGCACATCCGCCGCCGTGACGGTGTCATAGCTGCAAATAATCTCCTCCGGGGTGGGGACATATCCTCGTAACAGCTCATTTTTACCGAGGCTGTTCATCCGGGCAGAGGTGGATTCTAAGCTCATGAGGATATTCGATTTCGCCTGCTCTCGTGCCCGCTCTAGCTCGCCGGGGGTCACACCATTTTGGTGGATATCTTGTAAAATTTCCATAATAAGCCCCAACGCCTGTCCCTCGGTCTCGGCCCCTAATGCGGTATAGAGGCCCAATAGCCCCTGTTCCCGGAAGCTCATGCCGAAGGTGTACACGCTATAGCAAAGGCCGTGTTCTTCCCGCACGGTCTGGAACAGCCGAGACGATATCCCGCCGCCGAGAATGCTGGAGAAAATCTGCCCTGCATACCGTGCCTCGCTGTGCATAGAGAGGCCGGGGAACATGAGGCACAGATGGTTTTGCTCAATGGGCTTTTCTGTGATGGTACATGCAGGTTGATACACCCCAGGCTCCGGCGTGGTAGGAGCACCGGGTGACATGTGGGCAAAGATTTCTTGGATATAGGCAAGGTCAGCGTCTTGGAAATGTCCCGACAGGGCAATCACCAACCGCTCCGGCGTATAGTGGGCGGCTTGGAACGCTTGTAACCGCCCTCGGTCGAGACCCGCCAAAGTCTCTTTCGTACCCAAAATTGGTCGTCCCAGTCCGCTGTCTGCAAAGACCGCCTCTACCAGTTGGTCGGAGACCAGATCGTCAGGGGCATCGAAGTACATGTCAATCTCTTCCCCGATGACACTGCGTTCGGCAGTGATATCTTTGTCGTCAAACCTAGAACAGAGCAACATGTCCGCCAGCAAATCCACAGCCTGGCGCAGATTTGTGTCCAGCACCCGACCGTAGAAACAGGTACACTCTTTAGTGGTAAAGGCGTTCATCTGGCCGCCCAGTTGGTCCATCTCTTCTGCAATTTGTGCGGCAGAGCGGGTTTTGGTGCCCTTGAACAACAGGTGTTCAATCATGTGGGACGCACCATTTTCTAAGGCCGACTCATACCGGGAACCCACCCCCAACCAAAGCCCGAAGGACACGGAACGAACATGGGGGATATGCTCACAGACGAGGCGCGCCCCGTTGGGTAGGGTGATTTTTTTGACCATGGTTAATTGCTCCTAAGTAAAATTCTTGTAGAGGGCTTTGCCCTAGGTGTCCCGGCTCTTGACCTTATTGTTTGGCGTGCCGCCGGATGGTGTTGTGAATCGCTATAGGTATGAATCATACCATAGATGGAGCAGGATGTCGAGCAACCGGGAAGGGGAAGATCAAGGGCGATCTTTTGTCAGCTGCGAGTGCTTCCCGGCTTATGCATAATTGCATTTAAACCGCTATGAACCCCCCAAAAGAGCAGGTTGCGCTTCATTTGTAGATATGGTATACTAAGAAATAATATAAAACTACTCCATCCAGAAAGGAACACCCATGGCTTATTTTTACGATTCCGCATCTCATACCTTTAGTGAATACCTGTTGGTGCCGGGCTATTCTTCTGCCGAATGTGTGCCGGATAACGTGACATTGAAGACCGCTGTGACCCGCTATCGGGCGGGGGAAGAACCTGCGCTTTCCATGCACATTCCTCTGGTGTCCGCCGTAATGCAGTCCGTGTCTGACGACCGGATGGCCATCGCACTGGCAAAAGAGGGGGGGATCGCCTTCCTCTATGGTTCCCAATCCATCGAAGATCAGGCAGAGATGGTGCAAAAGGTGAAAAGCCACAAGGCGGGTTTTGTACGTTCAGACTCCAACGTGCGCCCAGAGAACACTATGGCGGACGTGTTGGCCTTAAAACAAGAGCGGGGCTATTCCACCGTGGCGGTCACCCATGATGGGACGGCATCGGGCCAGTTTCTGGGTCTTGTCACCAGCCGGGACTACCGCCCCAGCCGTATGGACCCCAAAACCCCGGTATCGGAGTTTATGACACCCTTTGCCGATATTATCCACGCCCAAGAGGGCATCACCCTCAAAGAGGCCAACGATATGCTGTGGGAGCATAAGCTAAACGCCTTGCCGGTTATCGACCAAAACCAGCGGTTAGTGGCTTTTGTGTTCCGCAAAGACTATGACAGCCATAAGGCAAACCCACAAGAGTTGTTAGACAAACAAAAACGCTACGTGGTGGGGGCTGGCATCAACACCATCGACTATGAAACCCGTGTACCTGCCTTGGTGGAAGCGGGGGCGGATATACTCTGCATCGACTCGTCTGAGGGCTACACCGAGTGGCAGAAGATGACCTTGGAATTTATCCGGGAACGCTATGGCGACAGCGTGAAAGTCGGCGCCGGGAACGTGGTAGACCGGGAGGGGTTCCGGTTCTTAGCCGAGGCCAGGGCGGACTTCGTGAAAGTCGGCATCGGCGGCGGTGCCATCTGTATCACCAGAGAAGCCAAGGGTATCGGTCGAGGACAAGCCACGGCAGTCATTGAGGTGGCAAGAGCCAGAGACCAATATTTCAAAGAGACCGGTGTCTATGTACCAATCTGCTCTGACGGCGGCATCGTCCATGACCACCATGTGACCTTAGCCCTTGCCATGGGGGCAGATTTCTGTATGCTGGGCCGATATTTTGCGCGGTTTGACGAAAGCCCTGGCCGTCGTGTCATGGTGGGCGGCAGTTATATGAAAGAATACTGGGGTGAAGGCTCAAACCGGGCCCGGAACTGGCAACGGTACGACTCCGGTGGGGACAATAAACTCTCGTTTGAAGAGGGTGTGGATTCCTACGTGCCCTATGCAGGGACGCTGGGAGATAATGTGGCGCTCACCTTAGCCAAGGTGCGCTCTACCATGTGTAACTGCGGCGCACTGACTATTGCCGAACTACAAGACAAAGCCAGATTGACCTTAGTGTCCTCTGTCAGCATTGTAGAGGGCGGTGCCCATGATGTGGTTTTAAAAGACCAGACCACATCGCAAAATTAGTGCCATGGATGAGAGAGAGTTAAGAGACAAGACCTGTTTTTTCTGTGGGCATCAGGATATTCTTCCGGAGACGGCCCCTGCGGTGCAGATGAAACTGGAAAAAGCGGTAGAGGCCCTCATTGCCCAAGGGGTGCTCTATTTCGCCGTAGGCGGCGGACGAGGGTATGACATGCTGGCGGCCATGACGGTGCTGAAGTTTAAGCGGCAGAACCCTGCGCTTCGTCTGGCGGTGGTTATGCCCTGCAAAAGCCATGATTTTAGCTGGCAGGGGCACGACAAGCGTGACTTTGAACAAGTTCTCCGCCAAGCGGATCGGGTGATGTATACCACCGAGCGGTTTTACAGTGGCTGTGTATATAAACGAAACCGCCAACTGGCAGAGAGCAGCGGTTGGTGTGTATGTTACTTAGATCAAAACGCCAGCGGGACAGCATATACAGTAAGTTACGCACAGAGTGTAGGTGTGCGGATTATCAATTTGGCGACTGTGTGAAAACGAACACACGAATACAAGGGGGCGGTTCTATCGTGCGGGCTATCGCACAATAGAACTGCCCCCTTGTATTCGCTTCAACTGGCGTATCCCCTACCCTGACATCAAGCGCACCATCACCGCTTTCTGGGCATGGAGACGATTTTCCGCCTCGTCAAAAATCTCCCCTGCGTGAGCTTCGAAGACTTCTGCTGTAATCTCTTGCCTGCGCTTGGCGGGGAGACAGTGTTGCACCATACAGCCGGGGGCAGTGAGGGCCATCAGCTCATCGTTGAGTTGATAGCCTTGGAAGGCACGGTTGCGGTCTCTGGCTTCCTCTTCATGTCCCATGCTGGCCCAGACATCGGTGACGATGACATCTGCGTCTGCGGCGGCAAGTTTTGGGTCTGTGGTCAGGGTAAATGCGGCATCTGTTACCGTGGCGGCAAAGTCTAAAACCTCCGGGTGGGGCGCATAACCCTCGGGACAGGCAACGGACACGTCTAGCCCGCACTTGAGGCCGCCGACGATGAGCGAGTTTGCCATATTGTTCCCGTCACCGATATAGCAGAGCTTGAGACCCTCCAGATACGTCTTATGCTCTCGAATGGTCATCAAATCCGCCAGCACCTGACAGGGGTGATACCGGTCGGTAAGGCCGTTGATAACGGGGATATCAGACCACCGAGCAAGCTCTTCCGCCGTTTCGTGGGCGAAGGTGCGGATCATGATACAGTCACAGTAACGGGCGAGGGTGCGGGCGGTGTCGGCGATAGGTTCGCCGCGCCCCATCTGGCTGGCATCAGAGGACAGAAAAATCCCATGACCGCCCAGTTGGAAAATACCCGTCTCAAAAGAAACCCGTGTACGAGTAGAGTTTTTTTCAAAAATCATCGCTAAGGTTTTCCCTTTTGAGAAGCTATGGGGGATACCGTTTTTCTGCTCGTATTTGAGTTGGTCAGCCAGATTGAGAATTTCCACGATATCCTCTCTGGAATAGTCGAGTAGTTTGAGTAGATGCTTTTGCATGATGTAGGTTCCTCCTGTCTTATGGTGTGAGCACGGACTGCAAGATGGCAAGCCCGGTGTCAATTTCTGCGTAGCTGATGGTCAAGGGCGGCAACAGTCGTAAGGTCTCACTGCCCGCCGTGAGGGCGAGGACACCGGCATCCCCTAATTTTCCGACAACCTCTTTGTGGCTGATATCTTGGAGAATGATGCCGATCATGAGGCCCAGACCCCGAATTTCTGCCACATAGGGGTTTTGCATAGACAATATTTGCTCTTGGATGTATCGGCCTTTGTCTGTAATCTCTCGCAGCGTCTCGTCTGTCAGGGTATCTAACACCACTCCTGCCGCTGCGGCCCCGATGGGATTTCCGCCGAAGGTGGTGGCGTGGGTACCGGGACCGAGGACGGTACTGCATGTCTCCGCCGCCAAAAATCCGCCGAAGGGAACACCCCCGGCGATGCCCTTGGCAAAACTCACCCCGTCCGGGGTAATGCCATATTGCTGAAAAGCGAACAGACTGCCTGTGCGACCGATGCCGGTTTGCACCTCGTCAATGAGCAACAAGATATCTTGCGCCTTGCAAAAGGCCGCCACCTCTGCCACATAGACTTTGTCTAAAGGTAACACGCCGCCCTCGCCTTGGATGAGTTCTAAGAGCACAGCGCAAGTGCCGGTTCCGGCGGCGGTCTTTAGGGCATCTATATCTCCTGCCGGGACGTGGACAAAGCCCTCGGTAAAAGGGAAAAAGTGATTGTGGAACACATCCTGCCCCGTGGCGGCCAAGGTGGAGATGGTGCGGCCGTGGAAGGATTGGTGTAGGGTCACAATCTGACTGCGCTCCGGACCGTATTTGTCGTGGCTGTACTTCCGGGCCAGTTTGATTAGCCCCTCGTTACTTTCCGCCCCGGAGTTGGCAAAGAACACCTTATCCATCCCCGTCCGGCGGCAAAGTGCCTCCGCCAGCCGGGCGGCGGGTTCGGTGTAGTAGAGGTTGGATACATGCCCCAGCCGGGCGGCTTGCTCGGCAACGGCCCGTACCCAAGCCTCATTACCATAGCCGAGGGAGTTGACCCCGATGCCGGAGGCGAAGTCGATATACGCCTTGCCGTCAAAGTCATAGAGTGTGGCACCCTTTCCATGGGACAAGGCGATGGGAAACCGCCCATAGGTGCCCATGATGTGTTGGTCATGGAGGTGAATAAGGTCTTTGTTTGTCATGTCGGTCTCTCCTTTACGGCAAAATCATAGTCCCCGCCCCGGCATCGGTGAACATCTCCACCAAGATCGCATGGGGCACGCGACCATCTAAAATCAGCGCATCGTTGACCCCTTGGCGGACGGACTCAACACAGCAGTTCATTTTCGGAATCATCCCGCCGGTAATGATGCCTTTTTTGACCAAATTGGGCACTTGGCTGAGGTTTACCTCGGAGAGGAGGCTATCTTCGTCATTGGGGTCTTCCAACAGACCCCCTACGGCGGTGAGCAAGATAAGTTTTCTGGCCCCTAAGGCACTGGCAATCTTACTGGCGGCGGTGTCGGCGTTGACGTTGTAGGCGTGGTCGCCGTCCACCCCTTGGGCCACGGTGGAGATGACCGGGATGTACCCGTGGGCCAAGGCATCGAGTACAGGGCGGGGGTCTACTTCTGTGACCTCACCCACCAGCCCCAAGTCACGCCCGTCATCCAGCTTGAATTGTTTTGCTTTCAGCATCCCACCGTCTAGTCCGCAAAGGCCGATGGCCCGGCCCCCAAGTCGGCCTAACGTGTCCACTAAATTTTTATTGATTTTTCCGCATAGCACCATTTGCACAATATCCATGGTCTCTTGGTCGGTGTAGCGGAGGCCCTCGATAAACTCGGACACTTTGCCGAGTTTATTTAACGCCTCACTAATCTCCGGCCCGCCACCGTGGACAACGACGACTTGAATCCCCACAAGGCTTAATAACACCAAGTCCTCCATAACGGAGGAGAACAGCTCTGGCGAGTTCATGGCATGGCCGCCGTATTTGATGACGATGGTCTGGCCGCTGTATTTTTGGATATAAGGCAGGGCCTCTGCCAATATCATGGCCCGCTCCAGTTGATGTTTATCCATTGGTTGTACCCTCCCTAGGTTCTGTATTCTCCGTTGATTTTTACATATTCATAAGTCAAGTCACAGCCCCAGCAAGTAGAGGCGGCGGTGCCTTGTGCCATGTCGATATGGATTTCCACTTCAAAGGGGGCGAGGATTTGAAAGGCTTGATCCTCGTCAAAATCTACCCCCTGCCCATTTTTACAGACCACGATTTCCCCCACCTCACTGGCAAAAGAGATCGTCACCGTCTCTGGATCAAAATCCGCTCCGGAATACCCGGCGGCACAGAGGATGCGGCCCCAGTTGGCATCTTGCCCGAAGATGGCACTTTTTACCAAGGCGGACGAAATCACGCTTTTTGCAACGGCGGTGGCAATGTCCTCGTCCGGGGCGTGTTGGACGGTGCAGGTAATCAGGTGGGTGGCCCCTTCGCCATCGGCGGCAATCAAGCGGGCCAGATGGGTGCAAAGGATGGTTAATGTGTCTAAAAACACCTCATAATCGGCGTTTTCCGTGGTAATCGCTGGGTTCTCTGCCAAACCGTTCGCCATGATGAGGCAGAAGTCGTTGGTCGAGGTATCGCCGTCTACAGAGATGCGGTTAAATGTTCGGGTTACTGCTTGTTGCAAGGCTTTTTCTAGCAATGGAGAGGAAATAGCGGCATCGGTGGTGAGAAAGCCCAGCATGGTCCCCATATTGGGGTGAATCATACCGCTACCCTTGGCCATGCCGCCGATACGGACAGGTTTCCCACCGAGGGTGAGTGCAACGGCCACTTCTTTTTTGGTCAAATCCGTGGTCATAATAGCACGGGCGGCAGAATCCGCCGCCTGCTCCGTATCCGCTAGTTGTCCGGCAAGGGTGGTGATGCCCATTTGTACCAGCCCCATCTTAGGCGTCATGGACACCCCGATAACCCCGGTGGAGGACACCGCCACTTGCTCTGTGGGAATCCCCAGTGCTTTGGCGGTGTAATGACACATAGCCAGCGCATTTTCCTCCCCATCCGGGGCGCAGGCGTTGGCGTTTCCGCTGTTGACCACTACCGCTTGTAAACCGCCGTCCGACAGATGGCGTTTTGTAACATGGAGGGGGGCCGCTTTGACCACGTTTGTCGTATAGGTCGCCGCCGCCTGTGCCGGGACGGTGGAGTAGATGAGGGCCAAGTCCGGCTTTTCCTTTTTTAAGCCGCAGTGTGTCCCTGCGGCACTATATCCTTGGGCGGCGCACACGCCGCCGGAAATTTGATTCATGATAGATGCTCCAATCCCAACATAATATCCATATTCTGTACCGCCGCGCCAGAGGCCCCTTTGCCCAGATTGTCAAATCGTGCCGTGAGCATGGTGTAGTCCCCGTCACCGAAGGTGAGAAGTTCTAAATGATTTGTCCCCACATGGGCGTTTGCCTCGATAAAGTCTGGTGTGGCGTGGGCCTCTTCTTCGCCAGGGGGTGTCACGGAGATAAACTGCTGTCCCTGATAATGGGCGGCTAGAATATCTCGCAAATCCTCCGATGTGGGGTCATTTGTGAGTTGTCCCCGGTGGAGCAGTACCGTGACGGCAAGTCCTGCGTAATAATCACCCACAATGGGAGTGAAAATGGGCCGCCGAGTCAACCCCGACTGGGCCATCATCTCCGGCAAGTGCTTGTGATGGAGACCCAGACCGTAAATCCGAGGGGCATGTAACGCATCCGGTCGGCTAGGAACCTGATAATCCGCAATCATCGCTTTCCCCCCGCCGGAGTACCCGGTGAGGGCGTAGCAGGGTAAGATGGTGTCTTTCGGCAACACCCCTGCCGCAACCAAGGGGGCTACGATGGCCAAAAACCCGGTGGCGTGACAGCCGGGGTTAGAAACCCGCATAGCATCACGCACCTCTTGTCGTCTGGTGGGGGTCAGTTCGGGGAACCCATAAACCCACCCTGGTGCCGTCCGATGGGCAGTAGATGCGTCAATGACCCGTGTATGAGGGTTTTCAATCAGTGCCACCGCTTCCCGTGCTGCCGCATCCGGCAAGCAGAGGAATACGAGGTCGGCGGCATTTAACCGCTCTTTCCGGGCCGCTTCGTCTTTGCGAAGGGTTTCCGGGATGGTAATGAGTTTCATATCCGTTCGACCTCGGAGGCGGGTGTCGATTTGCAGTCCTGTGGTACCCTCTCTGCCGTCTATAAAGATGGTTGGCTTCATGGCTGTTGCCTCCGCTCTGTGACGAATGTAGTGATGCTCGCTATTTGCCGCTCCACGCTCTCTTTCGCTGGGCCGCCGGGGACGTTGCGCTGGTTCACGCAAGTCGCCAAGCTGATGGCATCAAAAATGTCGGCGGCAAAGAGAGAGCAGTGGGTTTGGTACTGGTCTAGGGTCAGGGTTTCTAAGGTTTTCCCTTCCTGTATGCAGAAGTTCACCAGCTTACCCACCACCGTATAGGCATCCCGGAAGGGGAGTCCTTGTTTCACCAGATAATCGGCACAGTCGGTGGCGTTAATGAACCCCTCTCCCGCCGCCCGGTACATGTGTTCCGGCAATACTTTCATGGTGGCAAGCATCTCTGTAAATACAGGCAAAATCGCCAGTACCGTATCAACTGCATCAAACACCGGCTCTTTGTCTTCCTGCATATCCTTATTATAGGCCAGCGGCAGGGCCTTCATCACCGTCAGCAGGGTAATCAAATCCCCATAAACCCGCCCGGTCTTGCCCCGCACCAGCTCTGCAATGTCCGGGTTTTTCTTCTGGGGCATGATAGACGACCCAGTGGCATAGCTGTCGTCTAGCTCCACAAACCGAAACTCCCAAGAACACCAGAAAATAATCTCTTCCGACAGGCGGGAGAGGTGCATCATCAAAATCGATAGCGCACTGGTCAACTCAATGGCAAAGTCCCGGTCGGACACGCCGTCTAGGCTATTCTCCGTCAGTCGTGAGAAACCCAGTTCCTTTGCCACCCGCCCTCGGTCAATGGGGTAGGTGGTGGACGTACAGGCCCCGGAGCCGAGGGGCATCTCGTCCATGCGCTCCAAACAATCCTCCAACCGGGTCACGTCCCGCCGAATCATGTTGGCGTAGGCCATGATATGATGGGCAAACGTAGTCGGCTGGCCCCGTTGCAGATGGGTATAGGCAGGGAGGATGGTGTCTAAATGCTCTCCTGCAATGTTGGTGAGGGTGTCTAACAACCCTAGGCAGAGGGCACGGATCGCCGCCCCTTCCCCCTTGAGATACAGCCGTAAATCCAGTGCCACTTGGTCGTTTCGGCTCCGAGCAGTGTGGAGCCGCTTGCCTGTGTCACCGATGCGACGAGTAAGCTCTGTCTCCACACACATGTGAATATCCTCGTGCTCTGTAAGAAACGGAACTTTTCCCGCATCCATATCGGCGCAAATCTCTTCTAAGGTCTCAATAATCAGCGCCGCTTCCTCTATTGCGATGATGCCCTGCGCACCCAGCATCCCGGCGTGGGCGATGCTGCCCATAATATCCTCACGGAACATGCGCTGATCAAAGCTGATGGAGGCGTTTAACTCATCCACCAGCTCGCTTGGTTGTTTATCAAACCGTCCTGACCAAAGTTTCATCTTATAACAACCCCTGATCCAATAATGCTTTTGTCCGAATGCCGAGACCAAATAGGCTGATAAAGCCCTCTGCATCCTTTTGGTTATAGTCACTGGCCCCGAAGGTGACGATTTCTTCGGAATACAAACTGTAATCCGACCAAATTCCGGCGTTAATCATGTTGCCCTTATATAGCTTCAGCCGCACTTTCCCTGTCACCCGCTTTTGGGTCTCGTCCACAAAGGCCGCCAAGGCTTCCCGCAGGGGCGTAAACCACTGGCCGTTATAGACCAGCTCGCCGTAGGTAATGGCCAGCTTTTCCTTCATGTGGCTGGTTTCTTTGTCTAAGCAAAGGGTCTCTAACATCCGATGGGCCTCATATAAAATCGTGCCGCCGGGGGTCTCATACACGCCCCGGCACTTCATGCCGACGAGACGGTTTTCCACCACGTCAAAAATGCCGATGCCGTTCTCGCCGCCTAGCTGATTAAGTCGCCGGATAATATCGCTGGCTTTTAACTTCACGCCGTCCACCGCCACGGGTACACCCTGTTCAAACTCAATTTCTACATAAGTGGGTTTATCCGGGGCCTGCTCCGGGGAGACGCCCATCTCTAAAAAGCCCTCTTTCAGATAAGTGGGCTCGTTGCCGGGATCTTCTAAATCCAAACCCTCATGGGACAGGTGCCAGATGTTTTTGTCCTTGGAATAATTGGTTTCCCGGTTGATTTTCAGCGGCACGCCACGGGCCTCGGCGTAGGCGATGGCCTCTTCTCTGCCTGCAATGTCCCACTCCCGCCAGGGGGCGATGATTTGAATCCGAGGTGCAAAATGTTGCACCGTCAACTCAAAGCGCACTTGGTCGTTGCCCTTCCCGGTACACCCGTGGACGATGGCGTCGGCCCCTTCTTTGAGGGCGATGTCCACCAAGCCCTTGGCAATCACCGGCCGAGCAAAGGATGTGCCCAGCAGATAATCCTCATATTTTGCACCGGCTTTCATGGTGGGGATAATATAGTCATCCACAAACTCGTCCACCAAGTCCAGCACATACAGCTTGGAGGCTCCGGTTTTCAGGGCTTTTTCTTCCAACCCCTCCAACTCGGCCCCCTGCCCCACGTCACCGCAGACGGCAATGACCTCGCAACCGTCATAGTTTTCTTTGAGCCATGGAATAATAATAGACGTGTCCAACCCGCCAGAATAGGCGAGGACGCACTTTTTGATTGGCTGTTTCATGGGCAGTTCCTCCGATTTGGGTGATTTTTTGTATAAGGGATATTGTAACATAGCATGAATTTTTATGCAAGAGAAATTTTTATTTTTTCATTCCTGAAAGAGCTTAAACAAATCTTAACCATTTCTCGCTTCAGAGTTTGATTTCCGTTATTAAACTGTCTCTCAACTATAGTCGACTATAGAAAACAGTTGGAAGGAAATTTTATCCATGTATAACAAACGAAGAACATCCACCAAATTTTTGCTCGTAATAGTAGTGTTTGCACTCTTGTCCACAAGCGCTTACGCGTTTGTCAGTGCCGACAAGACCAGTGCAAAACAGATGTTGGCAGAACGAACACCGATACCGTCTACCGAGCTTTATAGACAAAACCCGCCTAGCGAGCCCTTTGGTTCACATGAGCGCACCCTTTGTTCGGTTGATGTGGTAGCAGCTACAGAAGTAATCCAGCCCGCAGACATCAGTTGGTACAAGCAGTTGTTTAATCAGTATAACCGTGTGGAAAGCTGCTTTAGCCCGCCTGTGCTGCAAACATTGCAGGGTTCTCATGTTTCCGTAGATGCCAGAATATACGAACCACTCAACCAAATGATGGCATCGGCACGGGCGGCAGGCGCAACCATATGGGCGCAATCGGGCTATCGCCCATACAGTACGCAACGAACGCTGTTTGAAAATCGGGTAAATCGATACATAGGCCGCGGATACAGCCGTGAGCAGGCAGAGCAAAACACCGCACGATGGATCGCCGCCCCCGGGACAAGCGAGCATCAATCGGGGCTGGCTATAGATTTCAATTGTATTACCATGGCGTTTGAACACACTGCGGCCTTCCAATGGCTTGTTGAGAACGCACATCGCTACGGCTTCATCCTCCGTTATCCGCCGGGGACTACGCACATTACAGGCGTGAACTATGAGCCTTGGCATTTCCGTTATGTAGGTGTTGAACACGCAAGCCGAATGCAGGAGTATGGGGTCACACTGGAAGAATATGTGAAATGGTATTTTGGGCGTTAGCAACGCAATAACCCAAATTTGGTACAACGAGGCCAGAGAGATGAGCTCATCATCTCTCTGGCTTTGTATTGTCTGATTTCGGTTTATGCTTCCCCTATTTCGTCATCTTCCGTTTATAAATCTGCACCGCAATCACATAAGATACCACCAAAATCCCTACGCACCAGAGTATGGCAAGCCAAATATCATCCCCCGGCCCCCGGCCTAGCATAAGGCTCCGCAGGGTGTTGATGATCGGGGTCATGGGTTGGTTTTCGGCGAAAATCCGTATTGCCCACGGCATGGTGTGGGTGGGCACAAAGCCGGAACTCAAATATGGTATGATTGCCCCTAAAGACGCAATCCCAGCGGCGGCCTCCGGGTCGCTGGAGGTTAGACCCATAATCATGGCAATCCAAGACAACGCCAGAATCAATAACAGCAGTAATCCGATGATGGCAAGCCAGTCTAAGAATCCCGCCTCGGGCCGGAACCCGATGAGCATTGAAACACCGATAATCAGGGCGGTGGTGACGCTGTTCCGTACCACAGCGGCCAGTACATGGCCATTCAAGAATGAAGACCGGGCAATGGCCATCGACCGAAACCGATCAATCATTCCTTTTTTCATATCAATGGTAACCCCCACAGCAGTACTGCCGCAGGCTTGGCATAACACTTGTAAAATAACACCGGGTACGATGAAGTTGACGATGGCGTATCCACCAAAATCCATAGCACCGCCAAAGACGAAAACAAATAACAGCATGAGTAGTATCGGCACAACTAAGGCCACAACCACAGTTTCCGGGCTCCGCGATGTGATGCGTAGAGAGCGGCCCAGCATGGTAATCGAGTCCCGAATGGGACGGGTTCTAATTTGTGTAGGCATGGTTCCAGTCCTTTCCTGTCTCGCCGATGATGGTGAGAAATGCTTGTTCTAAAGTCTCAGTTCCGGCGAGGGTTTTGAGCTGTTCCGCTGTTCCCTCGGCGGTGATGGTGCCTTGGTCTAAGATGGCGATGTGGTTTGCCAAATATTCCGCTTCTTCCAAATACTGGGTGGTGAGGAAGATGGTGGTGCCGGCGGCGGCCATCTCTTTGACTGTTTCCCACATGGCCAGACGGTTTTGGGGGTCTAGACCTGTGGTGGGTTCATCTAAGAAGATGACTTGGGGGTTACCCATTAAACTCATGGCGATATCCAACCGCCGCCGCATCCCGCCGGAGTAAGTAGACACCCGCTTATTGGCGGCGTCAGTCAGGCGAAAGGACTCTAACAACTGTTCCGCTCGCTGTTGGTTGCTGTCCAGATGGAGCAGAGCGCCCATCAGGCGTAGGTTTTCTCTGCCTGTCAGCACCTCGTCCACGGCGGCGTATTGACCGGTGAGGCTGATGTTCCGCCGCACATGGTCTGCCTGCTGCGCTACATCATAGCCGCAGACGGTGGCGGTACCGCCGTCCGAGTGGAGCAGGGTGGCCAGAATCCGTACCGTGGTGGTTTTCCCTGCCCCGTTAGAGCCGAGAAGGGCAAAGATTTTGCCCGGTCTCACTGTAAAGTCCACGCCTTTTAAGACTTCGTGATTCTTGTACGACTTTTTGAGGCCGGACACCGAGATAATCGGTTCTTGTTGGTTCATGATAGTTTCTCCTCATTATTTTTGCCGTTATCATAACAGCGGTTTCTTACATGCAGATGAGTGGTAAATTAGAGTTTCATTAAAATTGATACATGTTGCATGTATGTATATGCTTAAAAATTTTTGCCCCATGAAGCAGGGCAATATTTTTAGTCATCCGGGTTGAACAGTGCAATCAGCTTTCCGGTCATTTGCTCCAGTTCCTCATCCACCAAAGGACAGCCGAGTGCTTCAAAGATGGTAGTAATGGTATTTGCCCGCTCTATAAATTCTTCGGTGCTACAAGGGAACAGAGTGGGAAACATCCAAAAATTGTAGAGTAGCATAAACAAATCTGCCAAGACTTTCGGGCTTCCGAGCCGGATAGAGCCGTCAGCCATACCCTCTGCAAAAAAGGGCTCTATGAATTCTGCTATCTCTCGGTTGGACTTGAGCTGTGTGGCCAAAAAATGAGGGCTGGAAATCAGTGCAATGCCCATTTGGTTGAACGCAAACAGCTCCGGGTCTTGGCTCCCCGACACGGCAGAGGTTTTCATGATGTGCCGAATCTTTTCCAGTCCAGATAAGTCAGTCCTGTCCTTTAACTCGAAAATCGGGCTTTTTTCACGGAACAGTCTGTCAGATATTGCGTCAAACACCTCTTCTTTGGACTTAAAGTGGTGATAAAACGCACCCCGCGTCATGCCGCCGAGACCCGCCACGATGTCTAAGACCGTGGTTTGTTCGTAGCCTTTTTCTAAGAATAGTTGGAATGCCACGTCTAAAATTTTCTGTACGGTCTGTTCCGGGTGTTTGTTGCGGGGCATGCTGCACACCTCCATACATTCATCATGTATGTATAATAGCATGGCTAGATTCTCCTGTCAACCCCTTTTTGAGTTTTTTTGAAAAAACCTTTTGTTATGCCTGCCTCTTTCCCTTTCCTGTCTGTGGAACGCCGAAAGGCAATCCAACAGAAACACTTCTTCGACAAACAAAAACCAGAGCGTATGAATCGCTCTGGCTTGTATGCTGTAGTATATAATCGCACTCTTACTTTGCGGTCCTTTTATAAAACAACGCCCCGACAATCATGAATGCGGCGAAGATGCCAGCGAATACCAAAATGCGAGTCCCTTGGCTGGTGAACGCAGCATAGACCAAAACTCCGCTACCCACCATTGCAATGGCTGGTGCACAGAACCGGTTGAATCTGCCCAGCTTTTTTTCTTTGAACAAGACCATTAGAAAAACGGGAATCAAGAAGAACTGGAAGAACACAGGCACCAATCCCGGAAGATCCATGTTAAATTCCCCATACCAACCGGCAAAGTTTCCGGAAAACACCAGCATCCAAAATGCGACAAATACAAGGAATATGGCAGCAGAGTTATTGGGCATGTCCGTAACCTTATCCACTTGTGAGAACATCTTCGGCTTCACACCCTGATCCCGAGCGGCCATGATATAAAAGGCCCGAACACCGCCCACTGACAGACCATTTAAGGTGCCCAAGCAGGAAATTACGATAAAGACAAACAAAATTGTCCCGGCGGCACCGCCGAACATGTTGGAAAACGCACCCAAAACTCCGCCGGGGCCGCCAACGACCTCCAGTGGCCCGGCACTAAAGATGCCGAGGAAATAAAGAGCGTATACCGTCATAATAATGAGTAATCCGCTCACCAGCGCAATCGGTAAGTTTTTCTTCGAGTTTTTAATCTCCGAGTTAATCGCAAGTACAGAATCCCAGCCCAAGTAAGCGAATGCTGTGGCGACAAGAGCTGACCAGAATGGATAATTCACCGGGTTTGCCACATAATCAGAGCGGAGATTTTCAATTGTTGTGCCATTTGCAAGTCCCACAATGGTTCCTACAATGCCCATTGCCAGCAGAGGCACTAACTTGATAAATGTTGTAGATACCTGAAACTTGCCCGACAGCTTTTGACTCAGGACGTTGATGGCATAAATTGCAACCAGATAAAACAGCGCTAAAGCATAGGTTTCACCCGAGAAAAACTGGTTAACGCCCAAGGTTTCATGCCAGCCGAACAGCTCAATCGTAAACCGGGCCGAGACCCAAGCGAGAATCCCCGTCATGGTGGGGTAAAACATGGTTGCCATAAACCAGCCAAACAAGTAGGCGAACCGCTTTCCCAGTAGGACTTCTGCAAAGTCTACGAGCCCGCCGACCCGCTCATGCCGTGCCGCTAGGACACCGAACACATAGGTGGCCGACAGGGTGATAAATCCACCCACTAGCCAAGCGGCAACACCAATCCACATGTTGCCGCCTGTGTATGCGATGATAGACTCATTCCGAAAGAAAATGCCGGAACCGACAACGGTGCCGACCACCATACAAATCGCAGTCACAAGTCCATATTTCCGGGTTAATTTACTTGACATTGTTACAAATCCCCCTTTATCGTACTTTCACGATTTCACTCGTGAAATGATAGATAGTTCAGTATACTGCATTCCGCTGTACAATACAAGGGGCAAACTGGCATGTTCTATATCCCCTTGGCGGATTTCCTTGTGCAACATGCTGAAGCCTAGGTCGGCTCAATCTTGTTAATGTCCCCAATTTGGTTGGAGATATGATCCCCCACCATGCCTGTGAGCAGAAATCGCTTAGAGATGGGGTCTTGAATTAGCTCTTTGAGCACAGAGAAATTTTGAATCTGGCCCGTACTGTTGACGTGCATCCGGGGGCCAGAGCAACGGATGGCATCGTCCCCGATTAAGATATGGGTGTCGTCTTTGAAGCAAATCCGGACATCTTTTGCAATCATGTCGTTGACGTATTGCTCTAACGCCTCTAAGTCAATGTTGGGCTTGTGGGGGAAGCTGAGGATAAATCCGTGACGCACGTCCCCGTGGATGAAGTCGGATTCTTGGTGGTCGTGGAGGTATTTTACGCAAAGATCCTCTGCCGTGTGGCTCATGAACCGGTATTTTAAAGACTTGTGGACAATCTTGACAATCGCCGCAGGTTCCGGCCCGAAGGCGTTGGGGCGGGTGATGATGATTTCTTCCCCCACGCCGATGAGGAGGTGGGCATTCATGGACATGAAGGGGCGGATGAGATCAAAATGCTCGACCACCACCCGCTTGCCGATGGCCACGGCCTCTTCAATGGCGGAGGCCAGCTCATGCATTTGGGTGAACGCCGCCTCGAAGTGGATGTCCACATGGTAGGTGTGGGGGCTATAGAAGCCCACGTTGTCCTCCACCGCGCTTAGTAGCGGCAGGGGGCGGATGTTGACTCCGGCATCATCGTTGGTCAGCTCTAGGCCGGGGAACATGCCCTTGATGAGCATACTCTTCCCGCTACCTGCCTTACCAACTACGCCGATGAGTTTGTCGAAAGGGGATAGATACTGCTGGGCGATTTGTAGACCGAGGTCGTACAGACGTGCGTGGCCCCGGGGGGCGAAGAATACGCTGTAGAGGTGGTTTCGTTGCATTCTGTCGGAATATGGCATGGCGAGGCTCCTTTTTTGAGTTTGTTTAATTAAGTGTGTGTGGTTTTGCTTTGCATTTGTTGAGTGTACTCATGACTCGGATTGACTTGCTGTAGGGGCGATTATCAATCGCCTGGCTCTTGACCTTTTCGTTCGGCGTTCCACCGATTCTGCCTTGACGCAGACCGACAACTGGTCATGCCCTGCCGGGCGGGCCTTCTTTGCCGTTGGGCAAAGAAGCAAAGCCAACTTAGGGGCTTCGCCCCTAAGAACCCCGAAGGGCAAGGTCAGAGTGACGACGGTTTCGCTCCTTATACCCTGTCTGGGTTCCAATACTCTCTAGCCGGATGTAATAGTGCTCAAAACCCCAATGGTCAAGGGCGGTGGTTGCGTTGGTGGGATGTTCTATTGGACTGTGCTCATGAACTTTTTAGTATAGGGTTGAGGGAATGGGGATGGTTTTTTGTCTACCCCTGATACATAGTGAAAATTACAACCTCTGGTCTTGCAAATATTCTCGGTGTTATGTAATAAGGGCCGATGCCGCGGCTGATGAATAGGGGGGTGCCGTCAGCCGAGTTCGCAAACCCGTAGGCAAAGCGTGTGCCGTAATCTGTGATACTGCCTCGGAGCAGGTACATAGGGAATCCGAAAAATGTAATCTGTCCGCCGTGGGTGTGGCCGGATAGGATGAGGTGAATATCTGTTGTAGATTGTACCATGGTGACATCCGGGTTATGGGAGAGGAGTAGGATGAAGTCATCGGCTTGTGCGCCTGTGATGGCCTCGGTTATATTCGGGCTTCTGTTCCACATGTCGTGGGTACCGGCCAGATAAAATCCTTCCCTGATGTGGGTTCCGGTATTATCTAGCGGTGTGATGCCATGCTGTTCTTTTGCGGCAAACAGCCGACTGTAGTTGTCATGGTTCCCTTCCACACCGAAGATACCGTCAGTTGCGTTGATTTGCGCAATTTCTCGTATCGTCCCTTGGTAGTGGGCGTAGTGCATAGAAAAGTCGCCGCCTAGGAGCAGTAAGTCGAGGTTTCGTCCGTTTAGCTTATGGGCGACTGTCTGCATGCCCTCATCCGGGATAGTGTGCATGTCGGTCATGAACGCGATGCGGTAGCCGTTTAGTTCTGTGGGCCAATGTTCCGAGCGGAACTCGATTTCCACATAGCGGATGGTTCGGTCTAAGGTCAGGGCATGGGCGATGTGGATGACGGGGATAAGAGCGATGATTAGGCCCAAGGCTGTTATCCGTTTGAAGGGTTTGCTTTTTCTCTTGTCTCTGGAAAAACACATCCCCAAAATGGCACCAATACCGCCGCAGGCTAGGGTGAAAAAGAAGAGTATTTTGTTGTTGACGTGTCGATGGTTGGTTGTGAGGTAGAGGGTGAATGTTAGGAGGTTGACCAGTAGGAAGAACATAGAGAATAGCTCTATGAGGCCGAAGCGGAGGATCCAGATGAATATGGCGTGCAATTTTGGTGTTCTCCTTTGTTGGTGGTGCTTTGCTTTTGTCTTTTTTGTTCGGCGTTACCGCCGAGGGTTTTCTTGGCGGGGATCGCCAACTGGTTATGTCCTGCCGGACGGGCCTTCTTTGCCGTTTCGCAAAGAAGCAAAAGAAACACAGGGGCTGCGCCCCTATGTACCCGCTAAGGTCAAGGGCAAAGGTAGAGACCGTTTTCATGTTTTACTCTGTATTGGCGACAGGAGGCACCTACCAGAAGTCCGAGTGCCTCGAAACCTAGAAGGGCGTTTTTCGCCGCCAGTGGGAGGTTCTATTGAAATGTGCTCAGGAATGGAAAGTATAGGGTTAAGGAAGTTGGGTCTGGGTTGAGGTCAGGAGATCCCCTCACCCAACAAATAACCCGATTCGGCCTAGGGGTGCGATTACGGCTACTACTTGGCCAATCACTTCTCGCTCATCTACTGGGCCGAGACTTGTGCTGCGGCTATCTAGTGACCCGCCCGGACTGCGGTTGTCGCCTAGTACGAAGAGATAGCCTGGTGGGACGGTGAAGGGATAGGTAATGTCTCCCGGCAGGGTTACGGGGTCGCTGGCGTAGGGTTCGTCTAGGGCTACATAGTTGACAAATACGGTGCCTGTCACCGGGTGGATGTCGACCACATCACCTTCTAATGCGATGACACGTTTGACTAGCATGGTGCCGTCTTGCACATCGTGGCGGGAGAATACAATCACATCCCCGTGCTGTGGGGTGTAGAAGATACTGCGGGTGATGGTTTGATCGCCGTGCTGGAAAGTGGGCAGCATAGAGTTGCCGCGCACCTCTACTGATTGCCCCACAAAGGTCAGCAGGAGAATGACGGGGAGA
Organism: Oscillospiraceae bacterium; assembly: GCA_009779845.1. Classification (GTDB taxonomy): domain Bacteria; phylum Bacillota; class Clostridia; order Oscillospirales; family Oscillospiraceae; genus WRAB01. The sequence goes on along the minus strand of WRBE01000004.1, from coordinate 14,304 downwards.
AAAACAATGACGAAGCTTTGCATCCAATTATATAGACTCTGATGGCGTATCTTGGGGATGTTGTCAGTGTGTTGTTTCATGATGGTTGCTCCTTATAACATTTTCTTTAGGAATTGGCCCGTATAGCTCTTCTTACACGCCGCTACTTCTTCCGGGGTGCCGGCGCAAATCAGTTCGCCGCCGCCGTCGCCGCCCTCGGGGCCGAGGTCTAGGATATAGTCGGCGGTTTTGATGACGTCTAGGTTGTGTTCGATAATCACCACTGTGTTGCCGGTGCCCACCAGTCGTTCCAGTACGTCTAGTAGCTTTGCCACGTCCGCCACATGGAGGCCGGTGGTGGGCTCGTCTAAGACATAAATCGTCCGCCCTGTGGCCCGCTTGGTGAGTTCCGTGGCCAGCTTTACCCGCTGGGCCTCGCCGCCGGATAGCGTGGTGGAGGGTTGGCCTAGGCGGGTGTATCCAAGCCCCACGTCACAAAGGGTTTGGAGCTTGTTTTTTAATTTCGGCAGATTTTCAAAGAAGCCCAACGCCGCTTCTGCCGTCATATCCAAGACATCGCTGATGTTTTTGCCCTTGTAGCGGACTTCTAGGGTTTCCCGGTTATACCGCCTGCCTTTGCAGACCTCACAGGGGACGTAGATATCCGGCAGAAAGTGCATCTCAATTTTCAACAGTCCATCGCCGGAACAGGCCTCACACCGGCCGCCTTTGACATTGAAAGAGAATCGGCCGGGGCCATAGCCACGGGTTTTGGCCTCTTGCGTGGCGGCGAACAGTTCCCGCACGTCGTTAAACAGGCCCGTGTAAGTGGCGGGGTTAGAGCGGGGGGTGCGCCCGATGGGGCTTTGGTCGATGTTGATGATTTTATCCAGATACTCTATGCCCCGAATCGCCTTATGGGCACCGGGCTTGACCCGGGTGCGGTTTAATTCCCCGGCGAGGCCTTTGTAGAGGATTTCGTTAACCAAAGAACTCTTGCCGCTGCCGGAAACCCCGGTGACACAAGTCATGACACCTAGGGGGAACCGAACGTCAATGTGTTGTAAGTTATTCTCTGCGGCCCCCAGTATCTCCACACACTGGCCGTTGCCTTTCCGACGCTCTTTCGGTACCGGGATCATCTTTTTACCGGAGAGATACTGACCGGTGATAGAGGCATCGTTTTGCAAAATCTCGTCATATGTCCCCGCAAACACAATCTGGCCACCGTGGACACCGGCACCAGGGCCAACATCCACGATAAAGTCGGCAGACCGCATGGTGTCCTCGTCATGCTCTACCACGATAAGGGTATTGCCCAAGTCTCGCAGACGTTGCAGGGTGTGGAGCAGTTTTTCATTGTCCCGCTGGTGTAGGCCGATAGATGGCTCGTCTAAGATATACAAAACCCCCATGAGGCTTGAACCAATCTGGGTTGCCAGCCGAATCCGCTGACTTTCCCCGCCGGACAGACTGCCGGATTGCCGAGCCAAGGTCAAATAGGTGAGGCCCACGCTGGTGAGAAAGCCTAAACGTTCCCGGATTTCTTTGAGTATTCGCTCGGCAATCATCTGCTGTGTTTCGCCCAGTGCAAGGGTGTCTATGAACGCCAGCGCATGGGTTACGCTTTTTTCCGTCATATCGGCAATGTTGATCCCGCCCACGGTAACGGCCAACGCCTCTTTTTTCAGCCTGCGCCCATGGCAGTCGGGGCAGGGGTAGCGGGACATGTAGTTTTCAATCTCCCACCGCATGGACTGGCTCTGGGTCTCGTGATAACGGCGTTCTAAGTTATTGACAATCCCCTCAAAGGCTTGATTCAGTGTTCCTGCGCCCCGCTCGCGGTCGTATGTGAGGGAGAGTTTTTCGCCTTTGGTGCCGTATAAAATAATATCCAGCACCCCTTCCGGCAATGCCTTAATGGGGGTGGTGAGTTTGAACTTGTAAGTTTTGGACAACGCATCAAAATACATGCGGGAGATAGAGTCCCCACCGATATTCCCCCAGCCGGAGGCGACAATGCCGCCCTCGGCAATGGATAAGTTCCGATTGGGGATGATAATATCCGGGTCCACTTGCATAATATGACCGAGGCCCGTACAAGTGGGACATGCGCCGTAGGGGTTATTAAACGAAAACATGCGGGGGGTCAGTTCTTCAATGGAAATCCCGCATTCTTCACAGGCGTAATTTTGGGAGAACAACAACTCCTGCGGAGCATCCCCCAGCACGTCAATGATAATCAGACCGCCGGTGAGGGACGAGGCGGTTTCCACGGAGTCCGCCAACCGTTTGGCTACATCTTCTTGGATAACGAGGCGGTCTACTACGATCTCAATGCTGTGCTTTTTATTTTTTTCTAATTTAATCTCTTCGGACAGGTCATAGATATGCCCATCCACCCGAACCCGGACATAGCCGCTTTTCCGGGCGTCCTCGAACACCTTGACATGCTCGCCCTTCCGGGCACGGACGACCGGGGCTAATATTTGTAACCGGGTGTCTTGGGGCAGGGCCATGACTTGGTCAATAATTTGGTCAACGGTCTGTTGGCGGATTTCTTTCCCGCACTCTGGACAGTGGGGGATGCCCACTCTGGCCCATAATAGGCGCAGATAATCATAAATCTCCGTCACCGTACCCACGGTAGAGCGGGGATTTTTACTGGTGGTCTTTTGGTCGATGGAAATAGCAGGGGACAGCCCCTCAATATAGTCCACGTCCGGCTTTTCCATTTGTCCCAGAAACTGGCGGGCGTAAGCGGATAGCGACTCTACATACCGCCGTTGCCCCTCTGCGTAAATGGTGTCAAAAGCCAGTGAACTCTTCCCACTGCCGGAGATGCCGGTGAGCACCACCAACTTATCCCGCGGGATTTTCAGGTCAATGTTTTGGAGGTTATTTTCTCTGGCCCCTTTGATGTAAATGTTGTCTTGCATGGATTCTCCTTTAGGGTGTTTGTGCCGCGCGCCTTGCGCTGGCCAGCATCAGTTTGATGCGGTTTTCTTGGTTGATCTTCGTAGCGCCGGGGTCGTAGTCGATGGACACGATGTTCGACTGGGGGAAATTATCTTTTAATCGCCGTATCATACCCTTGCCTGCCACATGGTTCGGCAGACAGCCAAAGGGTTGGGTGCAGACGATATTGGGAATTCCGGCGTGAATCAGCTCTATCATCTCCGCTGTAAGCAACCAACCTTCCCCCATTTTGTTGCCGTAGCCCAGATAGCCACCCACCCCGGCTTTAAGCTCCGAAAACGGAACGAGGCCCCGGAACTTGGGCTGGGATGCCACCGCATCAATCATGCACTGTTGCAGTCCCTCAATATAGCCCTTAAAAATCCCGGCCAGTTTCTTCTTAAAGAAACTGCCGCCGTAAAGGGCCACGTCCTCAATCCGGTTGTCGATCTTAAACAGCAAAAAATCCGTCAGTCCCGGCACCACGGGTTCGCAATTTTCCGAGAGTAAAAAGTCTTCGAGGTTATTATTGCCAAGGGGTGCAAACTTTACGTAAATCTCGCCTACAATACCCACAGGGGTCTTTTTCTCGCCGGTGAGGGAAATTTGTGCAAAATCGGCGGCGATTTCTTTCATAAGGGGGGCCATTTTCTTGCGGCCTAACCCTTGGCCTTTGACAAACAGGGCAATTAACCGGTCTGTCCAGCGGGTTACAAGCGCATCTGTCATCCCGGCCTCCACCTCGTAAGGGCGGCACTGGTTGGCCAGATGCACCAGCAAATCGCCGTAAATCATAGCCGGCACCATCCGGCGGATCAGTCGCAGACCGAGGGAGAAACCAGGGTTTTTCTCTAGGCCGGACATGTTAATGGACACCACCGGCACATGCCCCAATCCTGCTTTGGCGAGGGCCTTGCGGAGCAAGTGGATATAATTCGATGCCCGGCACCCGCCCCCGGTCTGGGTGATCATGAGGGCGATTTTATCGGGGTCATATTTCCCGCTGTTCACCGCCTCAATCAGTTGCCCGATAACCAGCAGTGCCGGGTAACAGGTGTCGTTGTGGACATACTTCAGCCCGGTGTCGATAATTCCCCGGTGGTTGGTGTCCAGCAGTTCCACCTTGTACCCCTCTAGCTGGATGAGCTTTTGCATCAACGCAAACGTCACCGGCAGCATTTGGGGCATGAGCAGGGTGTATGTTTCTTTCATCTCCTTGGTAAACAGGAGACGGCCATTGTCATCATAAACTAGCTTTGCCATGTGGCCCTCCTTAAGGGGGGCGTTAGCCCCTATATAATCGTATTTTCGAGTGATTTATTCGTCAGACAAGTTTGCAGGAATAATTGCTTTATTTCAAGAAAATACAACGCAGTCCGGCGAAAAAATCGCCGAAAAGGTGGTTGCGCAGAGGTTGAAGAAGTCCTCTACAACGCCGACCGGCCCCGGAGGGCTTCGGTGGCGGCAATCAGACTGCGGATGCGGATTTTCACCGTGCCGAGATTCGAGATGTCGTCAATCTTGATCTGGGTGTATAACTTCCCTGCGGCCTCTAGGATATCCCGCATCTCATCGGTAGAGATGGCATCAATCCCGCAGCCGAAGCTGACCAGTTGAATCAGCTCCATATCCGGCTGTGTGCCCACGTACCGGGCCGAGTCGTACATTCTGGCGTGGTAGGTCCATTGGTTTAAGACCTTCCGCTTTTCCGGGGCCACCAGATGGTCAATACTGTCCTCGGTGATTAAGACGAGACCGTAAGAGCAGATGAGATCGTCTAAGCCGTGGTTGATTTCCGGGTCGATGTGATAGGGCCGTCCGGCCACCACGAGGATTTGCTTGTCGTGCTCTCTGGCGTATGCGATGCAGCGTTCTGCCTCGCCTCGGACTTCTTGGCGGAAGTTTTCGTACGCCTTGTAGGCGTGGCGTACTGCCGTGACGGTCTCTTGTTTCGGCACACCGAACTCGGTGAGGAAAAAGTCACCGGCAATCCGCTCTAAATCTTTCGGACGGTGCAGGCCAAAGTATTTGTCAAAGTATCGCACGCCAGCCAGCCGGGGCATGTTGGTGCGGAGCAGTTCCGGGTAATAGGCCACCACGGGGCAATTGTAATGGTTGTCCCCCTTGCCCTCGTCAAAATTATAAGGCATACAGGGGTAGAAAATGGCATCTACACCCATGTCAATCAGGTGTTCCACATGTCCGTGTAGTAGCTTGGCGGGATAGCACACCGTATCAGACGGAATTGTCCGCTGGCCTTTTTGGTACAGCTCTCGGGTGGATTCCGGAGAGAGGACGACTTCAAAGTCGAGCTTGGTAAGCAGCGCGAACCAGAAGGGCAGGTTTTCATACATGTTCATGCCCAAGGGTAGTCCCATAGTGCCCCGCACCCCCGTGCCATCGCCCTTGCCTCGCATGGTAAGAAGCCGCTTGTATTTATAGCGCATAAGGTTGGGTTCTGTCCCACGCTCACCGCCCAGCGGCACGGAACAGCGGTTGCCAGAGATAAACTTGCGACCACCGTCAAAGGTGTTGATGGTAAGACTACAGCGATTGGTACAAGCCTTACACATGCCGGGCTTGGCCATGTGAGTGAAGTTGCCTAGGGCCGTAGCGTCTAGCAGGTTCCCGGTGTCGCCCTCAAAGTCCTTGGCGGACAACGCCGCACCATATGCCCCCATGAGCCCTGCAATGGTGGGGCGGGTGACTTCCCGACCGATTTCCAGTTCAAACCCGCGGAGTACGGCCTCATTTAAGAACGTACCGCCTTGTACCACAATGTGCTGGCCCAAATCATCCGCCGTGGCGGCCCGGATGACTTTATAGATGGCGTTTTTCACCACAGACAGGGACAATCCGGCAGAGATGCTCTCCACCCCCGCCCCTTCTTTCTGGGCCTGTTTTACGGAAGAGTTCATAAATACAGTACAGCGACTGCCGAGGTTGGTCGGAGTCTGGTCTAACATACCGAGGGTTGCAAATTCCGCAATGTCATGGCCCAGCGCCTTGGCAAAGGTTTCGATAAAACTACCGCAACCGGAAGAACAGGCCTCATTGAGTAAGATGCTGTCTACCGCACCGTTTCGGATTTTGAAGCACTTCATATCCTGTCCGCCGATGTCGATGATGAAGTCCACCTGCGGGTTAAAATGCCGCGCCGCCCGGTAATGGGCCACGGTTTCCACAAGGCCCAGGTCAATGTGGAAGGCGTTCTTAATTAAATCCTCTCCATACCCGGTGACGGCACTGGAGCGGATGTTGATGCGGTCGCCACAAAAGGCACGGAGTTGTTTGAGCTCTTCTAGCACGATGGTGATCGGGTTGCCTTTGTTCGAGCCGTAAAAACTCCGTAAAATTCCCCCCTCTGGGGTGATAAGTACAAGCTTGGTAGTGGTACTCCCCGCATCAATGCCGAGGTAGGCATCGCCCCGGTAGCTGTCTGCATCCACAGGCTCCGGTGCGGCTTTGGCGTGGCGGGTGCGGAAGTCCTCCACCTCGTTCTCCGAGGCGAATATGGGCGGCAGGGTGTCCGTCAGCCCCGTCTCTTGGACGGATTCGTCTAAGCGTTTTAGCAGTTCTTCAAACGGCATGGGTGCCACGTCATCGGTGCAAAGGGCCGCCCCTAACGCCGCAAAGGTGTCGGCATGTTCCGGGAATACGGCGTGGTCGGCATCGAGCTCTAGCGTTTCCACGAATCGATCTCGCAGACCTTGCAAAAACGCAAGGGGGCCGCCTAAGAAGACGATTTTCCCGGTCAGTTCCCGCCCTTGGGTCAAGCCACCCACGGTTTGGTCTACCACAGCTTGGAAGATAGAGGCGGCAATGTCCTCTTTCCGTCCGCCCTGATTTAAAATGGGCTGGATATCACTTTTGGCAAACACGCCGCAGCGGGAGGCGATGGGATAGATTTTCTCGTGTTGCAGACTGAGTTGGTCAAGCTCTGGCGCTGTGACATCTAACAGCGTGGCCATCTGGTCAATAAAAGAACCCGTCCCCCCGGCGCAAGAACCGTTCATCCGCTCTTCCAAAGTGCCGCCGAAGAAAATAATCTTGGCATCTTCGCCACCCAATTCAATAACCGCGTCCGTGCCGGGGATATACTTCTCCACAGCGGCGGCGGTGGCGTAGACTTCTTGCACAAAGTCAATGTTCGATGCGTTAGACACACCAAGGCCCGCCGAGCCGGTGATTAACACACGGACATCTTGGCCCTGCAAACGATCAGCCACTTGCCGCAACTGTTCCGCCGCGGCCTCCCGCACCTTAGAATAGTGCCGGGTGTAGACCCGGTAGAGAGGGGTGTTTTCCTCATCTAACAATACCACCTTGACCGTGGTGCTACCGATATCAATTCCAATTTTAATAGGCATAAATGATTTCTCCGAAAAATTGTTGACATAAACGACATATCATTATATCAAAATTCCCGGACTTTTTCAAGGAAACGGAGCGAAAATTTTTATAGTGATGGTGGAATGGACTTTTAACTTTAGGCATGATACAATACTTTTGCATGGTGCTTGTTTTTGCGCTAGGCTTTGAATCATTTTTATGTTTTCAAACAAGACATACTGTTGTCGCATTTCCCATGATATACTATCGTCATGTTTGATATGATGTACGAATAAAAACAGAAAGGTTGTTGAAAAATGAATCAAGAGGTTATCAAAAGAGCAAGTGAACTCATCAACTCGAAAGCAGAATATAGAACCGGTGACATGGAGGGTTATGCCGCACTTTCCCTGATGGATGACGACGGCTACCCCTCGGCTACCACGTTTTGCATTACAAAGGCTGACGGGATCAATTGGCTGACGTTCAATACGGCTACCGACAGACCTTATGCGGAACGGATTAGTAAAAACAATAAAGCCTGCGTGTGCATCAATTCCAGCACATACACAATCAATCTTGTTGGCACAGCAGAAGCATGTACGGACATGGAAACGAAAAAAGAAAACTGGCTTCCGATTATGAACGATATGCCACATTGGAGCGGGCCGGATGACCCAACGTTATTGATTATTCGTTTTACAACGGAACGCTACACCATACAATTCACAGATGACCCCAGTCATTATGCCGCAGGCACCTTATAAAGCGAGCACACGGTCACGGGATAGAGCGATAGACTTTACGCCGCCCATGTGGTACAAGTCACAGCGGGATTCTTTTGTGTGCCCCATCTACTCGACTTGGGGCGCACGGGGAAGGTCATATTAGGTGTAGGTTTCGTAGGAGGAATTACTATGCATAAATTAAGTACAGAACTGCAAGCGTTAATCGAAAAAGAGTGTAGAGGTAAAGCACATATCAAACTAACGGTTGGCACTTTGGCAAATGGCCAAAAGACAATTAAAACATTCGGAGCAACTGGCGAGATTCCTAACGAAAATTACATCTATGAGATTGGCTCAATCACAAAGACCTTTACCACGTCTTTGCTTGCGAAGTATGTTCATGAGGGCAAAATGTCTTTGAATGACCCCATTTCAAAATATATAGATGGATTAGACGCTCACTATTACCCAACCTTAATACGTCTTGCGACCCACACAGCAGGTTATGGATATTTACCCGCTTCGCTAATGGATGGCATTAAACTGCTTTTTCTTCCTCTTTTACAAGGCAGCCGTAACAATGGCGTGTTGCCGGAATGTTTACAAGTAGATGCTGATAAGATGAAAATGCTATTGCTTGAAAACAAAAAAGAGGATAAAGATTATCCTTGGGCGTACTCAAATTTTGGCATAGGATTATTAGGGTATGCAATCGGTCAAGTTTCAGGCAAAGGGTATTATAAAACAATGAATGATTTTTTAACACATGAGCTTGAAATGCCAAACAGCTATACTGGTATCAATTCAAGCAAGAATCTTCGTGGGTTTAACAAGAAGGACAAGGATATTGGAAATTGGAATTTTGATAACACAATAATGGCAAGTGCAGGTGACATCAGTGCAACTGCTGATGATATGCTCACATATGCGCAAAAGCATATGAATGAAGAGTTGCCATATTTAGCCCTAACACATCAAAAGTATGCAACCGTAAAAGTGGATAAATCAAACTCTGGACTTGCTTGGATTATGACGGGAGATAATAATCAAATCATTGTACATAATGGAGGGACAGGTGCATTTGATTCCTTGCTTGTAATCGACAAACAGGAGAAGACTGCATACGTTGTCTTATCAAATTATTTAATCAATGCGAATAAGCTGTTGACATCTGTGCTAGAAGACATGAAAAAGAGTTGCCTCGCAGTATAAGCACTAGATCAAGCAGGGCGCAAAGCCGACCCACAACGGAATAAGCGAGACGAGCTATAGGACAAGGCTTGAAAGATGAACCATCATCTTTCAAGCCTTGTTAGAAGGTGTCCCTAATGAAACCGTTCCGCGCTGATATCAAAAATCTTCTGAATATGCGTCCGCAACGCTTGATGGTCTAGATGCTCCAGCAATGGATCTTGCTTCAGCAATGCCAAGGCGGCCTCTTGGGCTTGTTTTAATAAGTCCATGTTACAACTAAAATTAGCAAGCCCCATATCGGGCAACCCGTGCTGGCGTGAGCCGAAGAAGTCGCCGGGGCCCCGCAGGGCCAAGTCCTCTTCGGCAATCTTGAACCCGTCAGAGGTTTTGCACATCACATTTAGCCGAGTCTGCACACTTTCCGCCTGATGGGAGGAGAAGAGGACACAGTAAGATTGGTGCTGGCCCCGACCCACCCGGCCCCGAAGTTGGTGGAGCTGGGATAGGCCGAAATGTTCTGCATTTTCCACCACCATCAGGGCCGCATTAGGCACGTCTACTCCCACCTCAATGACGGTGGTGGAAACGAGAATATCTGTTTCCCCGGCGGCGAAGGTGGTCATGATTTTTTCTTTGTCTTTCGGCTTTAGCTTCCCGTGGAGAAACGCCACCTTCCGGTCGGGGAACACATTTTCTTGCAAGTCTTTGGCATAAACCTCCACCGCTTTCATGCCGCCGGAGGTGTCATCTGGGTCGGACTCGATGGCGGGGCAGACGAAATAGGCCTGCCGCCCCTCGTCTAACAGTTTGCGGGTGAAGGTATAGATACGCTGGCGGTAACCCTCGTCCACGGCGTAGGTCTCGATGGCTTGTCGACCGGGGGGCAGTTCGTCAATGACAGAGACGTCTAAGTCGCCGTAGACAATCAGTGCCAGTGTGCGGGGGATGGGTGTGGCGGACATGACCAGCACATGGGGGTGGTCACCCTTTTCTTGTAGCGCGCTCCGTTGGTCTACGCCGAAGCGGTGCTGTTCATCCGTGACCACAAGGCCCAGATTACGAAACCGTACCCCTTGCGAGATCAAGGCGTGGGTGCCCACAATCAGGTGATAATACCCGGTTTCAATCAAATCCCCCATCTCTCGCTTGGCCTTCGCCCGCAGACTGCCGGTGAGAAGCCCCACACGGATGCCGAGGGGCTCTAGCAGAGTAGATAGGGTTTGATGATGCTGTTCCGCCAAAATTTCTGTGGGGGCCATAAAGGCGGTCTGATACCCCGCTTGGTGTACCGCCCAAGCGGCGGCGGCGGCCACCATGGTTTTGCCGGAACCCACATCCCCCTGTACCAAGCGGCTCATGGGCCGGGGGCCTGTCATGTCGGCGAGGGTGTCGTGGATAGCCCGCTGTTGCGCCCCGGTGAGAGTAAAGGGCAGGGCATCTATAAACGGGGCCAAATCTACCAGCGGGACAGGTATCCCGTCAGTTTCCCGCCGTCTGTCTCGCAAGAAGTGTAGCGCAGTGGTAAGCAGGAACAATTCTTCAAAAATCAGCCGCTTTCGGGCCAGTTCTAAGGATTCTTCATCCTCTGGGAAGTGGATATTATGATAGGCAAACCGAGCACTAGATAGCTCATGGGCCAAGCGGACAGATTCAGGGAGCGGGTCGGGGAATAGTTCTCCGCAAGCGACCAGCCCCTCTGCCATGGCGTTGCCGAGGATGATTTGGCTCAACCCTTGGGTGAGGCGATAAATGGGCACAATCCGGCCGGTGAGCCGTCCGGCCACGGCATCCTCTTCCACAATGGGGTTGGTCATGGCGGGGGCCAAGAGTGTGCCGTCTACCTTGCCGTAAAAGACATAGCCCGCCCCTTGCTTCATTTGCTGTTTGCGGAAACTTTGGTTGAAAAAGGTGATGTTTAGTTTCCCTGTCTCGTCCACTGCCTGAAGCTTGACAATATCCAGCCCCCGGCGCACCAATTGATGCCGTGGCTCTGCCGCCACCACGCCGTGAACCACGGCCATCTCGCCCACGGTGAGGTTGCCGATTTGCTGAAACTCCCGCCGGTCATCGTAGGCCCGGGGGAAGTAGGTAATCAGCTCGCCCAAGGTGGTAATGCCCAACTTGGACAGGGCCTTGGCCCTCGTCTCGCCGATGCCTTTGATTGTTTGGATGTGGGTGTGTAAATCAGGCATAGTGTGTCTCCGAAACAGTGTGTATGATGCACTCATATTACCATAAATCACGCAAAAACGCAAAGCGGCCAGTCTATCCTTGTCCCTTGCGGCATAGTCTGTAGGGGAGGTGGCATAGATGCGAGGTAGGATTTTTCTGATTCGGCGAAAGTATGTAACGGCACTGGCACTGGTTTTAGCAGTGGCGGCGATCTTTTATATCGTCAACCATCCCCGGCTAACAGGGGACAGCGGCGGCAGGGCTTTGCCCATCTACAGCGTACAGCGGGAAGACAGGGCCATGAGCCTGACCTTCAATGCCGCCGAGCCAGAAGATTTCCATACGGCGAAAGTCCTAGAAACACTAAACGCCCACGGTGTCCGTGCTACGTTTTTCGTCACAGCCGAGTGGGCACGGCACAATGAAACGCTGGCGGCCCGCATTGTAACAGGCGGCCACGAATTGATGAATTTGGGTGACGACCACCGCCCCCTGCGGCAGATAAATATTACAGAGCTACAAGCCCGTGTCCTAGCCTGTAACGATGCCATCTGGGCGGTGACGGGGGCGGCTCCCACGGTGTTCCGTGCCTTATATGGGCAATATGATGACCGCATGGTAACAAGTGTCCGCGCTCTGGGGATGCATACTGTACAATGGAGCATCGACAGTGGTGACCGCCGGGGGGCGGATGCGTCCACCATCACAAGACAAGTGCTTGGACGTGCTGCCCCCGGCAGTATTGTGCTCTTCCACAGCAACGCAGAGCAGACTGTCTGTGCCCTGCCGGACATACTGGCGGGATTGCACACGGCAGGGTATGAACCGGTACCGGTGTCAGAACTAATGCTCCAGACGGAATATACCATCTCTCTGACCGGACGGCAGATGCCGGGGTGAGGACGAGACGCAGGTATCGGTTTCCGTATACAGACAAAGGGCGGTGCCTACGCATATGCGTAGGTGCCACTTTTATGCCAAACGACTGGGTACGTTGTGCAAAAACGAGAATCATTCCGCAAGGAAAACAATAATTTATATAGCAAACCATATCTTTTTGACATGGAAATGTGAAATTATCTTGACAGGCAAGGTAAAGAGTTATATAATGAGCGGATGCTATTAATTTCAAAAAATAACACTACAACAGCACGCAAATGCAAAGGAGCACAACACATGAGTATGACAAAAAGAATATTGGCGCTAATATTGGCAGTAATTATGGTAATCATGGTTTTTCCCGCCGGAGCGATGGCGACCGGGACAACCGTCCGCGTAGAACCGGGAGAGAGTATCCAAGCGGCGATAGAGGCCGCCGGCCCGGGCGGAACGATTATTTTGGAAGTGGGTACACATGTGCTTCCGGCAACGCCGCATCTACATAATGCGGGTATTTTGTTGCAGGAAGGACAAACGCTAAAAGGTGCGTCCGGTGAGGATGTTACGATTAACGGTGCAGATGTAGTACTTAACAATGCAAGTGGGGCACTGATTCGCTCGCGTTCCAGCAATGTGACGATGACAGGATTTACCGTATATGGCCCGACCATATCAGCGGCTGGCCCGGCTCCATTTACATTTAGCATTGAGGGTTCAGAAGGCGAGACCCCCACAGTATCGAACAACATCGTGTTCGATAATATCGTCATTGCACAAGCGGGCAGACACGGGATCAATGTAAATGGTGTGGACGGCCTAACAATCAGCAATGTTACGTTTGAAGGAATTGCAATCGGTCATGGGATTCACATCATGAACTCTCAGGATGTTACGATTGCTGGCAATGATTTTTCTGAGATGGATATCACTTCGCCATGGGGGTCCACGATTGCCTTGGGCACCAGTGCGACACATTATGACGCCATATTGCGTGATGTCACGATTACCGATGACAATGGCTGGCATCCGACCCAATATGCGGTTGTGATTACCAGTTTATATGGTGGAGATATTACAACAGTTGACTTCCCCTCGCTTGAACTGTATGGCTTCAACTATGCGGTGAGGATTCTTCCTGGGTGGATTCTGTTCGTTGAAACACATGAGGATGCAATCGCACAGGCCGAAACATTTCCGGGTTCCATAATTTTGGACGCTAATGGCAACGATGTTGTGTTGATTGCTACGGCTCGCGAAGCGTTAGCTGATCTTATTGCGGCGTTAGAAATGCTGGATTATAATGACTACACATGGCAAAGCTGGAGATATGCTCCCGGTGCTTGGAACGATTTTCCCGGGAACAACGCAACGCGCCGAACGCATATGCTCAATGTTGCGAGAGATGTTTTGAATAATCCAGCTTCGGATATGGCCGCCCTGCAAGCACAGATAGATCGATTGACGAATGTGCAGAATGCGTTGGTCTATAGAGGAGATTTGAACGCAGAGATTGACCGATGGGAGGCTCTGGATGAGAACAACTTTACGACCGATAGCTGGGCGGCAGTGCAACAGCTGTTTGTATCACCTCCGGTCACGATTCTAACACATCCAAATCATGCGTGGACTAGAGAGCAAGTTGAAGCTAGTAGAGATGTCTTAAAAAGTGCCATAGATGCCCTAGTGATCGCCCCTGCACCAGTACCGCCGACGATTACCACCACGAGCTTGGGCAGTGGCGTAGTAGGCGAGGCGTTTACATCAGTGACGCTGACAGCGACTGGCGACACACCGATTACATGGACAGCGGCGGGTCTTCCAGCAGGTTTGTCTTTAACCGGGGGCACAATCAGCGGCACCCCGACAGCGTCTGGCACGGTGACAGTGACGGTTACTGCAACGAATGCGGCGGGTAGTGACACGGAGACGTTCACCCTAGTGATCGCCCCGGCACCGGTGCCGCCGACGATTACCACCACGAGCTTGGGCAGTGGCGTAGTAGGCGAGGCGTTCACATCAGTGACGCTGACAGCGACTGGCGACACACCGATTACATGGACAG
>WRBE01000003.1 GCA_009779845.1 Oscillospiraceae bacterium | reverse complement strand
CCAAGCTTCAAGGAGGTCGACTGCGCCCTCTGCCTGTCGGAACCTATTATCCCATCTTGACGACAAGATAACAAGTTTTCATTCGATGTTCTTGTGAAAAACACCGTAAATACATTATACGAGAGAGGTCTATTTTAGGCCCGGTGATTTAGTGTTTGAGCCGGGTGTAGAGTATCTATTGCCGCTAATTAACACAGACAACCCTTATGCAAAAACGCGTGAGAACAGCTTTGTATTGATTCGTAATATTGTGATTGACCTTGACGAGCCAGCGTACAGCATCATGTACAGTGAATCGTTATCGGCGCATTCAGAAGAAATAAGTTTTGGCGAAGACACTTCGCAGCAAGAGATTATATCACATATGGATGACTTAACAAGAGATAATCCTCCGGCAGAAGAGTTCATTCGGTCCGAAGAAATGGAGGACGTAATAAGCGGCTCACCTTATATTTTGGTGGTTGAGGTTAACGAACCCTTCAGATTATCTGATGAGCAGAGCACAACAGATTGGATGCGAACTGACATTTATTATACTACCATTCTCCAAGTTTTAAAAGGTGATAGAGCAGTGTATGACGTTAGTGAAGAGCTTATGGTGATATTCTTTGCAGATACCGTTCTACCGGGGGAGCAACATATTGTTGCAGTTGAAACACCAAGGGAAGGAAGTACTTTCTATAGATTCACTTCTCGAAACAGTTTATTCCACATGGATCAGCTTGACGAAATTCTAGCAATTTTGGGGTAATAGACTGACGAACCACCGCCGCATTCCAGCAACAGGAATGCGGCGGTGTTATTGTGTCGGCGAAAGGTTAAGGGGCGGGCGACCGGGGGCGGTGGCCCCTACGATAAAAAACTGTCAACCACACTAAAAAATAATTGAAAAATCCCCGCCAAAGTGATACACTAGAAACAGCAAGCACAAGGGGGTACATGCATATGGCAGAACAAGCACAGCACCAGCTATTGGCGCAACTGGCCCGTGGCATTGCGGCCCAGTTTGGGCCTCAGTGTGAGGTGGCGGTTCACGACCTCACACGGGATTTAGAGGGTACCATTTCCATCATCGAGAACGGCCATGTCACCGGACGTACCGTGGGGGACGGTGCCAGTGAGATTGTGTTAGCGGCGCTCAAAGACCCGGCGCATGTTAAAGACCAACTGGGGTATCAAATTCGTACACCGGACGGGCGGGTGCTCAAGTCATCCACTCTCTATATCAAAGACGAGGCCGGGCGAACCGTGGCGATATTGGGGATTAACTTTGATATCACGGCCATCTCCCACGCCGCCGGGATGTTGCAGGATTTTATTGCAACAGACAACAACCAGCGGCAAGACACGGGCACAGAGATGATATTCTCTAACGTGGACGATTTGTTAGACCGGCTGATTGAAAAATCTTGCGCCCATGTGGGCAAGCCCGTGGCGGTGATGACCAAGGCGGACAAGGTGCGAGCCATTCACTATTTAGAATCCAAAGGGGCATTTTTAATCAAAAAAGCAGGGGATCGGGTGTCGAAGTTTTATGACATTTCTAAGTATACGCTGTACAATTATTTAGATGCGGAAGTGACGGAATAGGGAGGAGTGATAGCATGGAATATCTAGCAAATTGCAGCATTATCATGGATATAGACTGTATTGACAGCATAACAGGTGGCTATGGCTACGACTGTGGCTATAAATACAGTAACGATGGTGGCGGTGGCAGAACAGAATTTGAGATGCTAATCACAACCAGAAACAAAGAGGAGGGAAACGATAGGAGATATAAACTGATTTTTGGAAATGTTTGGGACATGCGGTACTCTGGTGAGTTTACTAACAATGACCGCTTTTTTAAATATAGAAAAAATTCGCCTAAAGAGCTGATAGACAATGGGATATATATTGTTGAAAATTCAGAGTATATCAAGTTCGTTGAGGCACAGGATAGGTCAATGGAGCTATCTGGGTTTAAGCATTATGTTCTATATGACAAGACGGATAGTGTTTTTGATATTCTCGCATCTGAAGGGCCTCAGCTTGTGGAAATAGAATGATACGCAGGTAGTTGAGAAGGGGGTAAGCCCCTTAGAAAGGATGGGTAGCCATGGCAGAGCAGATTTTATGGAAAATGAACGACATGGGCCAAAAAGACCAACCGTGCCCGCTGATGACAGAAGCCGAGATAGCACAAGTGCGGGCGTTTCATCAGAGCTTCCCCCAGTATGCAGAAACGCCGCTGGTGTGCCTGCCGCATCTGGCTCAAAAACTTGGTGTGCGTGGCATTTTTGTGAAAGACGAGTCCAAGCGTTTTGGTCTCAACGCCTTTAAGGTGCTGGGCGGGTCTTACGCCATGGCGAAATATATCGCCGGGGTGCTGGGGCGAGAGATGAGCGAGTTGCCTTATGAGGTGTTGACCGGTAACGCTGTGCGGGATGCGTTGGGTGAGGTGACGTTCTTCACCGCCACCGACGGCAACCATGGCCGGGGGGTGGCTTGGGCGGCGAATCAGCTGGGGCAAAAAAGTGTGGTCTATATGCCCTTCGGCTCGGCACCTTATCGACTGGAGAAAATTCAGGCCGAGGGAGCCACGGCCACCATTGAGGATATGAACTATGACGATGCGGTGCGCTTGGCATATCGAGCATCGCAAAACGTGCCCAACGGTGTCGTCATCCAAGACACGGCGTGGGACGGATATGAGGAGATTCCCGGCTGGATTATGCAGGGCTACGGCACTATGGCCCTAGAGGCGGACGAGCAAATGCAGGCCGCCGGGATGGCACCGACCCATATGTTGTTACAGGCGGGGGTCGGCTCTCTCGCCGGTGCGGTGCAGGGGTATTTTGCAGAGCGGTATGGGAATGGATGCCCGAAGGCGGTGATTGTAGAGCCGCATGTAGCGGACTGCCACTATCAAAGTGCCGTGGCAGGCGGTTACCGGACTGTGGATGGCGAGATGCAGACCATCATGGCGGGCCTTGCCTGCGGTGAGCCCAACACCATAAGCTGGGAGATATTGAAACATTGGTCAGATTGCTTCGTGTCCTGCCCCGATTGGGTGGCGGCTCGGGGGATGCGGATGTCGGCGGCCCCGCTGCCGGGGGATGCACCCATTCTGTCCGGCGAGTCCGGGGCGGTTGGCTTGGGGCTGCTCTCTGCTATTATGGAACAAGATGATTTGAGCGGGTTGCGAGAGGCTTTGGGGTTAGATGCAGATTCGGTGGTACTGCTCTTTAGCACCGAGGGGAACACGGATCCGCAGAAATATCAAGACATCGTCTGGGACGGCGATACGCCCAGCAAACAATAATAGAGGGAGGTTCACATGGACTACAAACAGATTCAAACAGCGGCAGAGGGTTACTTAGCGGATATGACCAAATTGTTACGAGACCTCGTCCGAATCCCCGGCGAGAGTGCGGGGGAACAGGGCAAGATTGAACGAGCGGCGGAAGAGATGCGGCATCTTGGCTTTGACAAGGTGGAGATTGACCCCATGGGGAACCTGCTTGGCTACATGGGCACGGGAAAGGCCCTCATCGCCTTTGACGGTCACATTGATACTGTGGGTATTGGGCAGATTGAAAACTGGGACTTTGACCCATACGCAGGCATGGAAACCGATACAATCATCGGCGGTCGCGGGGTGTCAGACCAGAGCGGCGGGATTGTGTCCGCTATCTATGGGGCAAAAATCATGAAGGATTTGGGGCTGTTGTCTGATCAATACACCGTCCTCGTCACCGCCACGGTACAAGAGGAGGACTGTGACGGCCTGTGCTGGGAGTACATCATCAAAGAGCTGGGCATCCGTCCGGAATTTGTGGTGTCCACCGAACCCACTGACGGCGGTATCCACCGGGGTCAGCGGGGCCGGATGGAGATTCGGGTGGATGTCAAAGGTGTTTCCTGTCACGGTTCCGCCCCAGAACGAGGGGACAATGCCATCTATAAAATGGCGGACATTTTGCAAGACGTCCGGGCGTTAAATGAAAACGATACATCAGAGGACAATGCAATCAAGGGTCTTGTGAAAATGCTTGACAAAGCCTATAACCCGGCGTGGGAAGAGGCTCGGTTTTTAGGCCGAGGCACTGTCACGGTGAGTGAGATTTTCTACACCTCTCCCAGCCGTTGCGCCGTGGCGGATGGTTGTTCCGTATCTCTCGACCGCCGCATGACAGCAGGGGAGACGTGGGAGAGTTGTTTGGAAGAAATTCGCAATCTGCCTGCCGTGCAGCAATACGGCGATGATGTGGTGGTATCGATGTATCGATACGATACTCCGTCTTACACCGGCCTTGTCTATCCTGTCGAGTGTTTTTTCCCCACTTGGGTCATCCCGGAGGAGCATAAGGTGACAAAAGCGCTCCACAAAACCTTCACCGACCTATTTGGCACGAAGCGCATCGGCCCGCTGGACACCCGCCCTGTCCGAGACGCAAAACCCCTCATAGACAAATGGACGTTCTCCACCAACGGCGTTTCCATCATGGGCCGCAACCACATTCCCGTTATCGGCTTTGGCCCCGGTGCCGAAGCCCAAGCCCATGCGCCCAACGAAATTATCTGGAAAGATGATTTAGTAAACTGCGCCGCATTCTATGCAGCGTTGCCCACGGTGTATGTGGAAGGGTTTATGTAACACACAGGAAAAAACGTCCTATATACTCTTTCTGAAAGGAGAGATGTATATGGGACGTTTCAAGTTGATTTTGAGCGCATTTCAATAGAACGTCCCACTGGCGACACCACCGCCCTTGACCATTGGGGTTTTCGAGTACTATTACATCTGGCTAGAGAGTTTTGGCACCAGTGCGGAGTATAAGGTGCAAAACCGTCGTCACTCTGCCCTTGACCCTAGCGGGTACATAGGGGCGCAGCCCCTATGTTTTTTTGCTTCTTTGCGAAACGGCAAAGAAGGCCCGTCCGGCAGGACATGACCAGTTGGCGGCTTGCGCCGAGATAAAATCGGCGGAACGCCGAGCTACACCCCAACAAAAAAAGCGGAACAAGCACTCGCTTGTCCCGCTTTTACTTCTAAAACCCCTATTCTACCTCTACGCCAACCCCCGAATCCGCTTCACCTTCACTAACCGCTCCAAGGCCACCATATAGGCCCCCATGCGGAAGGTTGTATTATGCTGCTTACGAGCCTCATCCACCTCATGGAAGCTTTGCAACATAATCTTATTCAGCGATTCGTTGGTCTTTTCCTCATCCCACCTCAAGTGTTGCAAATTCTGCACCCACTCAAAATAGGACACCACCACGCCACCGGCGTTGGCGAGAATGTCCGGGATGACGGTGACGCCGCGCTCTGTCAGAATCTTGTCCGCCTCTACGGTGGTGGGGCCGTTGGCGCCCTCTACGACCAGCTTGGCCTTTACGTCTTTGGCGTTTGCTTCGGTAATCTGGTTTTGCAGGGCGCAGGGTGCTAAGACATCGCACTCACAAGTGAGAAGTTCGGCGTTTGTAATACTTGAAGCACCGGGCTCGGTATAACCCGCTAACGCATGGGTCGGGCTAGTTGCCAAGTGTGCCAATATGCTGGGGATATCCAATCCAGCCGGGTTATATAGTCCGCCGGTCACGTCGTTGACGGCCACGATTTTATGGCCGCTTTCATGCAAAAGCTGGGCGGCGATGCTGCCCACATTGCCCATACCTTGGATGGCAATGCGAATATCCGCACCATTGTTTAGGTTCATGCGCTGAATCGCCTCGTTTGTAGCAATCATGACACCCCTGCCTGTTGCCTCCCGCCGGCCCAAGGCGCCGCCAATCTCTATGGGTTTTCCGGTGACTACGCCGGGAGCAGAATAGCCCTTCAGGGTGCTATAGGTATCCATAATCCAGCCCATGACTTGGGCGTTGGTGTTCACATCCGGTGCCGGAATGTCTTGTTCCGGCCCGATGATAGGCGAAATCATCTTTGTATAGCCTCGGGTCAACCGCTCAATCTCGGCTTGGCTGAGTTCACTGGGGTCCACTTTGACAGCACCTTTCCCGCCGCCGTAAGGGATGTTGACCACGGCGCATTTTAGGGTCATCCAAGCGGAGAGAGCTTTCACCTCGTCCATATCCACCTCGTGGTGGAAGCGGATGCCGCCCTTGAAGGGACCGCGAATGCTGGAGTGCTGGACACGATAGCCCTCAAACACCCGCACGGAACCATCGTCCATTTGGACAGGGACGGAAACCTTCAATTCCCGCTCTGGGGCGCGGAAGGTACAGTATTCTTTCTCCTCAATGTTTAGCATACCCGCTGCGGTGTCGAGGACTGCAATCATGTCGTCATAGGGATTGTATGTTGTTGCCATAACTTGCTCCTTTCATGCGATAGCGTAGGTTTTTATTATGATTTGACTATTCTTCTTCTGCCTGTCGTCTCTTCAGCTTTCCCACCATAGAAGCCCCAACAAAACAAATTGTTCCATAACGGCGTATGCGCCGAAATAGTTAGAATAAGCTAATTCCTGAGCCCCTGCATGGGTGCCGGAATCCGTCCCCCTCGGCGGATAAACACGGTGCTGGCGGCATCGTGTACCGGCATGACAGGGGCGGTGCCTAAGAGGCCACCGAACTCGACCAAATCCCCTACCTGTGTGCCTGGTGCGGGGATGATGCGCACGGCGGTGGTTTTGTGGTTAATCATACCGATGGCCGCCTCGTCGGCGATGATGGCGGAGATGGTTTCGGCAGTAGTCTCACCGGGGACGGCGATCATGTCCAGGCCCACAGAGCAGACGCAGGTCATAGCCTCTAGCTTATCAATGGTCAAAATCCCGGACTGGGCGGCGGCGATCATGCCCTCGTCCTCACTGACGGGGATAAACGCCCCGGATAGGCCGCCCACATGACCGGAGGCCATCACGCCGCCTTTTTTCACGGCATCATTGAGCAGGGCTAATGCGGCAGTTGTGCCGTGGGTGCCGCAAATCTCCAAACCCATCTCTTCTAAAATCCGGGCCACGCTGTCGCCCACAGCGGGAGTGGGGGCTAGGGACAAGTCCACTACGCCGAAAGGAACACCCAAACGGCGTGACGCCTCCATTGCCACCAATTGGCCCATGCGGGTAATGCGGAAAGCGGTTTTCTTCACCGTCTCCGCCACTTGGTCAAAGGGTGCGTTAGCACCAAGAGACTTTAAAGCGGCGTGGACGACGCCGGGGCCAGAGACACCGACGTTGATGACGTGCTCGGCCTCGCCTTCGCCGTGGAACGCGCCAGCCATAAAGGGGTTGTCCTCTACGGCGTTACAGAATACAACCAGCTTAGAACAGGCGGCTCCGCCGGTGGAAGCGGTGCGGTCTGCGGCCTCTTTGATACAGTCACCCATAAGGCGTACGGCATCCATGTTAATCCCCGCCTTGGTGGTGCCCACGTTGACGCTGGCACAGACCCGCTCGGTCTTGGTTAAGGCTCTTGGGATGGCGGCGATGAGCTTCCGGTCACTGTCGGTAAAGCCCTTGTGTACCAAGGCTGAGAACCCGCCGATGAAGTTGACACCCACTTCTTTTGCCGCCCGGTCTAGGGCATGAGCCAGGGGCACATAGTCTTCCGCCTGCACAGCCGCGGCTACTAAAGAAATGGGGGTAACAGAGATGCGCTTGTTGACAATGGGAATACCAAACTCTGCCTCAATAGCCTCCCCAACGGGGACGAGGTGGCGGGCGGAGGTGACGATTTTGTTGTAGATATTTTCACAGCAAATATCCATATCCGGGTGGGCGCAATCTAAGAGGTTGATGCCCATGGTGATGGTGCGGATATCTAAGTGCTGTTGGTCGATCATCTCAATGGTCTGGAGGATTTCTTGTGGATGAATCATGGAAAACTCCTCCTATATCCGGTGCATGGCGTTGAAAATGTCTTCCCGCTGGATGCGGATGTCCAGACCCTGCCCCTCGCCCATCTCTTGTAGCTGGTCTGCAAGCCGGGCAAAAGAGAGGGAACAGGCAGACAAGTCTGCTAACATGATCATGACAAAATATTCTTGCAAAACGGTCTGGCTGATGTCGAGGACGTTGACCTGTTTTTCGCTCAAGGCATTACAAACCGAGGCGATGATGCCGACTTGGTCTTTTCCGATTACAGTGACGATTGCTTTCATAATAGGGTAGGCTCCTTTTGAAATTTGATTTACATAATATAATTACTGGAAACTAAACCGACAAATCCAGTTCGTCTAACGTCAAGCGGAAACCGGGGAGGAAGTGTTCCATAAAATACTGAGTTTCTGGCAGTGGATTGTTTTCTAAGCTTTGCAAAATTTCCCGCTCGGCGGCTCGAAACTCGTTGTTGCCCGCCCGGAGTTCTTCGAGACACTTGATATAAGCCGAAAGTCGGTCGGCGGATTTGATAAGTTGGTGGACATCCGGGTCAACAACGGTAAGTAGCGGCTCATAGGATTGTTGCAGCGTTTGTGGCAGCAGGGTCAACAGTTTTGCCATCGCCACATCTTCTACTTGCCGGTAGGCAGTTAGTATGTCCGGGTTTAGATATTTGATGGGAGAAGGGAGATCCCCGGTAAAAATCTCGGACGCATCGTGGTACAAGGCGGCAGTTGCCACCAGATTGGGGTCAATGTCCCCATCGAACACGTCTTGACGAATAACAGCCAAAGCGTGGGCGATGACAGACACCATGTGGCTGTGTTCTTGAATATTTTCCGGTTGACTGTTTCGCATGAGTCCCCAACGACCGATATAGCGCATCCGGGAAATGAGGGCGAAAAAGCTGTTTTTCATAGGTGGGGTCACAACCTTTGCGGGGGATTTATAGGACAGGGAAGAGGGTTGCCGTGGCCTCTTTCAGTGCGGCAATCAAACAGTCTAGTTCGGCGACTGTGGTGTTCTTAGAAAAACTGACCCGGAGGGTGCCGTCGATGACATCGTTCGGCAGACCCATAGCGGCCAGTACGTGGCTTCGTCCGCCCCGCTTACAGGCAGAGGCGTGAGAGACGGCAATCCCTTGACTGTCGAGGAAGTTCATGACCACCTCGCTCTTGTAACCGGACAAGGACAGGCTGACGATATGGGGCGCGCCTTGAGGTAGGAATCGGACTGTGGGCACTGCCTTTGGCAAATACTCTCGCAGATGGCGTTGCAGAGTGTCCAGATGGCCTGTGGTCTCGTCCAACCGGGCCATAGCCAGTTCTACCGCCTTGGCAAACCCGGCGATGTTGTGGAGTGGTTCCGTGCCGGAACGCAAGCCGCCCTCTTGCCCGCCGCCTCG
The DNA here is from genome assembly GCA_009779845.1 of Oscillospiraceae bacterium. Taxonomy (GTDB): domain Bacteria; phylum Bacillota; class Clostridia; order Oscillospirales; family Oscillospiraceae; genus WRAB01. Next base: position 59,343 of record WRBE01000003.1, on the reverse strand, counting down.
GAACAGGGGCGGCAGAGTCAGGCTGTCTGCTACCCACAATGCTCCCACGCCTTTCGGGCCGTGGAGTTTGTGGGCGGAGAGTGAGAGTAGGTCAACGCCTAACTCGTCAGCACGACAAGGAACCTTACCGAACCCTTGCACCGCATCTGTGTGAAACAGGGCCGATGAGTTCGCATGGGTCAACGCCGCCATTTTTTGTACCGGCAGTACCGCCCCGGTCTCGTTGTTGACCAGCATTACCGACACCAAGGCTGTGTCCGGGCGCAGAGCCGCATCCAAACACTCTAAAGAAACCTGCCCGAATCTGTCCGGCGTGAGCAGGGTGACTTCATATCCGGCTTCACCAAGGGCTTTGAGGGGGGCAAGTACGGCATCATGCTCAATGGCGGTCGCCACAATGTGCCGCCCCCGGTGGCGCATGAGATGGAGTGCGCCGTTCAACGCCCAGTGATTGCTCTCCGTCCCGCCGGAGGTGAAGGTAAGGGTTCCGGTTTTGCCAAGGGCATTCAGTATAATAGCCCGGTATTCCGCAAGCCGCCGATTTGCCTCACGCCCTAAGGCATGGAGCGAAGAGGGGTTGCCGGGAAGAGTCGCTAAAACCTCCGCCACGACAGCCGTGACCGCCGGGTCAGGCAATGTCGTGGCGGCGTTATCAAGATAGATCATCAAGAGAGTAGGCGTTTGCTATACAATCAAGGCGGAGATAGAATTTTTAAACGCCAAAGCCGCCTCTTCCGAACCGTGGACTTCAACTGTGACGGGCTTTGATAGGTCAAGGCTGAATAGGCCCATGATGCTTTTAGCATCCACTAAGTAACGGCCAGAGCGCACGTCAATGTCGCAACTGGCAAGGCCAGCGGCTGTAACGAAGGTTTTTACGTCCTCAATAGAGCTTAGATTGATTTCAAATGTCATGGTAATACTTCCTTTCTGATTTGGGCTTGTATTGCAATTCAAGCCTGTTTCCGTTATTATAATTCATTGAGCGGAAAAATACAAGCGATCAGCTCGTTTTTCTAGCAGGTCAACTATAATCAGGGGGGGCGGGGACATTGATTGTAAGTTTCACCACACTGGGCTGTAAAACCAACCAATTTGAAACCGGGGCCCTGCAAGCTTTGTTGGTAGACAGAGGGCATCAGATTGCCGCACCCGGTGAGATAGCGGACGCCGTGGTGGTCAACACCTGCGCCGTCACGGCAGAGTCTAGCCGGAAAAGCCGCCAAGCCGTACGGCGGGGGAGGGCGGAACACCCCGGTGCCATTATTGCCGTCTGCGGCTGCTTGTCTCAACTCAGCCCGGCAGAAATTGAGGCGTTAGAAGCTGACCTAATCTACGGCACCGCCGACCGAGAGGCGTTTGTCACAGACTTAGAACAAGCCGTAGCCGGTGCATCGAGCCGCACAGTCATAGATGAGGCAAATACCCGCAATACCTTTGAAATCCTCCCCCCCGGCGGGATGGATGGGCGTGTGCGGGCACTGCTGAAAGTCCAGGACGGCTGTGATAATTACTGTACCTATTGTATTATCCCCTATGCCCGTGGCCCTGTGCGCTCGATCCCGCTGGAAACAGCGGTAGAGCAGGCCAAAGAATTGGCCCAAGCGGGATATCGGGAACTGGTTATCACCGGGATAGAAATTTCTTCTTACGGCAAGGATCACCCGGATGGGCCGGATGTGGTGGATTTGATTGCGGCTGTTTGCCAAGCGGCACCGGGGCTTCGCATTCGCTTGGGCTCACTGGAGCCGCGGACGGTGACGACGGCGTTTTGTGAGCGGTTGGCGGAGTTTCCGAACCTTTGCCCCCATTTTCATCTATCCCTCCAATCCGGCAGTGATGAAACCTTAACGCAGATGGGCCGCAAATATACTACGGTACAGTATACAGAAGCACTAACCCATCTGCGCAAGACCTTCCCCAACTGTGCCGTTACCACGGACTTAATCGTAGGCTTCCCCGGCGAGAGCGAGGCGGATTTTTTAGAGAGTATCACATTTTTACGCACCGCCGCCTTCGCCGCCGTACATGTATTCCCTTACTCCGCCAGAGAGGGGACAGCCGCCGCCAAAATGCCAAATCAAATCCCCAAACCTGAACGCCGCCGCCGAGCAAAGGCAGCGGGCGAGGTGGTCAGAGGGCTAGAACAAACATGGCACACCGCCCAAGTGGGCCAGGTGATGGATGTCCTATTTGAAAGCGAAGCGGCAGGACAATGCCGCGGACACACGCCCAATTATTGCACTGTGTTGGTACGCAGCACGGGACTAGAAAACCAAATACGCCCAGTGCGGATAATAGATGTGTCAGAAGAGGGACTGATTGGAGAACTGATGCTATAAAGGCCACCATAGGGGTAGACCTTGCATCTACCCAGTTCTTGACCCTACGCTAGAAGCCCATGAGCACATTTCAATAGAACGTCATTTCGGCACTACCACCGCCCTTGACCATTGGGGCTTCGAGTACTATTACATCTGGCCTGAGGATTTTGGCACCAGTACGGAGTATAAGGTGCGAAACCGTCGTCACTCTGCCCTTGCCCTTAGCGGGTACATAGGGGCGCAGCCCCTGTGTTGACTTTTTGCTTCTTTTTGTTCAACGACAAAAAGAAGGCCCGTTCGGCAGGACATACACGTTGGTGGTGCACGTCAAGCCAAAAGCGGCGACAACGCCGAAAGGAAAGGGCCAAGGGCCGGGCAATTGACACCCCCCCCACTAAATCACTCCAAAATGCTGCAACGCAGTTGCAATCCCATCTTCCTCCAGACGATCAGTCACATAATCAGCGGCGGCTTTTACTTCCTCGGTGGCGTCCCCCATGGCGACACCCAACCCAACATGGGACAACATCCCAATGTCATTGCGGGCATCCCCGAAGGCCATGGTCTCAGCGAGAGAGATATCATAATAAGCAAGCATTGCATCAATGCCCTTATCCTTGCCGCCGCCGAAGGGGATCACATCAGTAAACATGGGTGACCACCGCACACTAAGCGAGCCGGGCATGTGCTGCATGAATTCAGCCTCTGTCCGTTCATCGCAGTAGGCGAGCAGTGCGAAAATATTCTGCTCTAAGCAAATGGCGGGGTCACGGACGGGCAACATGGGATCACCCAAGTATGCCATGCCTCGCTCGGCGTACTCGTCCACCAGATTGAAATACATCTCATCCTCTGTAAAAAAGACAATAGAGCTGGGGTGCTGTCTCAAATGTGCCACCAACGCCTGTTTGTCTGCCTGTGGGATGGTTTTACGATAAATGACCTCGTTGTCGTTATATCCGAACTGACCGTTTAGGGCGAGATGCCCATCAAAAGGAATCGTCTTAACCGTCGGGTTAAACAGTTGCGGATGACGGCCTGTGGCCAGAAAAATCTTAATCCCTTGCGCTTGCACGGCCTGTAGTGCCGCAAGCGCACTTTCCGGCACCCGATGAGTGCCGTGGGTAGACAGAGTGCCGTCCATATCGAAAAAAATTGCTTTTGGAATCATAGGGAACCTCCCATTTCATCTTGTTCACGACGGAGTTGCAGAACAAGGCTGCTCTCATCTAAAGCCACATCGTTATAGGTAATCAGCGCACCCTTTGCCACATCTCGAATCACCCTCGTGTTCCGGTCTACCAGTCCCATGGGCAGCACCCGCTTTTCTCTGGCCTCTACAGCAGAAAGGAACGTGCCGCGAATGGTATACCCGCCGATACCGTCTAAGGCGTCTCCGGCCTTGAGGTCGACTTTCGCCACAGTACCGGTTTCTGCCACTATGCCCGCCCGTGGTACGATGGTGGGTTCGCCATCAATACAGGCCCGTGCCACAGATAGGGGTGTCTCTAAACTGCATAAGTGATATGGGCGGTACAGGCAGAAGTTCGGCCCATCACCCATATTTAAGTAAGTCAGTTCATGGACAATATCCGACTGGTCGGCATGAAAAATCACAAATACACCGGGGGCGATGCCGTCCACGTACTCCACCACGCCGTAGCTGTTCAAAATTCCGCCCCGGCCCTCGCTTTTGAGACTGAGCACGTCAGGCAAGTCTTTCACACTGCATTTCGGCCCGTGACCGCCAATGACATCGGGCAAAAATCCGGTGGCGTTGGCCATGGCGGTCATCTCGACCATGGTTTTCGTCCCGTCTTTGAACGAGCAGAGCATTCTGGCACTCAGGCCCCGCTGGGCCGCCTCTTCCGCTACAGTGTCGGGGGTGCAGTCGTAGTCGATTTTGTTATTTTTTCCCTTACCCATAGCCCGGACTTCAAAGCCCAGGGCACAAGCGAAGTCATACAGCTCCATTACCGCCCCCGGCTCGTCCCCTGCTGACCCAGTATAGACCACACCAGCTTCCGTGGCTTTTTTGTAGAGTAGATTGCCGATGCACACGTCAGTCTCCACGTTGAGCATGACGATGTGTTTTTTGTTGTCAATGGCATCCATGGCCACCCGCGCCCCCACATCCGGGATGCCGGTGGCCTCTACGACACAGTGGACAGTGGCGCATTGGGTGGCAAGGGCGGTGTTGGTAGAGGCTACGAATTTACCTTCGGCCAGCAGTCGGTTCCCCTCTGCCACGGTTTCGGCATACCCGAAGTCTTGGCCCTCGGTAAGCCCCGCATTTGTATAGGCTAACCGGGCGCGGGTAAGCTCCGCATCCACCAAAACGGCGGGACGCATCCCCTGCATAGCTGTTATTTGGGCCGCTAAGCCCCGGCCCATCTGGCCCGCACCTACGATGCTTGTGATAATCGGTGTGCCCGATTGTTCCAGTTGTGTTAGTTTATGGTTCATTCCAATCATGGAGCGTCTCCTTGTCCGATTTCGATTTTGTCTGGAACTATAATCGACTATATCATAAAGGATAGGGCGGGAAAAGTCAAACAGGGGAGAGAAGTGGAGTGGTTTTATCAACCGTCAACATGCAATGCGCCACCCCTCTTTGCAAAGCGAAGGAATCATGGTATAATGACACATACCAATCATTACTTCCATAAAAGGAGCCGCCTATGTTGTTTCGGAAAAATATGGAACCCTGCTGTGCCTATTGCAAGCACGGCACACAAATCAACCTAGACCGGGTGGGTTGTATTAAACGGGGAGTAGTGCCCATGTACGGTGCGTGCCGACGATTCTCCTACGACCCGCTCAAACGCGAACCAGAGCGACCACGAAAGCTAATGGCCCCTGCACAAGAAGGGGAAGTGTTTAAGCTGTAATCAAGAAAGCTGACTTGGGAGACGGCTCCAGAGTCAGCTTTTTGCAACAGACAAAACCAAGACCCGGGCCGCCGAGGGCGACGGCCCCTACAAAGGACACGGAAAAGTCTCTTGACCCGGACTATCCCTTTAAAACGGTTTCTACCTTTGTCCTTGACCTTAGCGGGTACATAGAGGCACGTCTCCTACAAGACAGAATGAACAATCAAACCGCCCGGCAGGGCAAAATCCTTTGGAGCCACCGCCCCAATCCTCGGTGACTATGCCGAGGGTTACCGACATAACACCACGCCGACCCCTAAAATCATATTATGGCTAAAAAAACACCTCCGCCTCAAATTTGAGGCGTTTTTTATTACAAAAAAGAAAACCACAATAGATGGTAGTCGGGTAAAATAACCGCTACCATCTATTGTGGTTTTCTGACTTTGGGAAATAGAGAACAAAGAATTTCCCTGCCGGAATTTTCAGGTTTTCAAAAAAAATTAGCGAAAAATTTAAAAATAGGCTTGCTTTTTGGTTTCCATAATACTATAATGAATGAAACCGAAGTGGGGAAGAGTGGGGGAAAGTGTATCACTCGACCACAGGAAGGAGTGAGGTGGGGAACATGACCGGTGAATATTCACATTCCATAGATGCCAAAGGGCGACTGTTTATCCCCGCAAAACTCCGGGAAGATTTGGGGACTGTATTTTATGTAACCATCTCCATGGACGAGTGCTTGGCGGCCTACTCCGGAGAGCGGTGGGAGCAGATTATGGAAAAGTACAACGCCATGCCCCTGTCCAAGCAACGGAAAATGCGTCCACTGTTTGCCAAGGCGGCCAAGTGTGAGCTGGATAGCCAAGGGCGGATACTATTGCCGCAAAACCTGCGGGACTATGCGGAACTGCAAAAAGAAGTGGCCATTATCGGGGCAGGGCGACACGCCGAGATTTGGGATGCCGCTAAGTGGGCCGAGATTGATGCCGTAGAGACCACGCCGGAGAACATTGCGGCGGTGATGGAGGAGCTAGACTTCTAATGTGCGAGAAACATATCCCGGTACTCCTTGACGAATGCTTAGAGGGGTTAGGCATCCGGCCGGATGGCATTTACGTAGACGGCACCTTGGGCCGGGCGGGACATGCCTATGAGATTGCAAGCCGCTTGACCACGGGAAAGTTGATCGGAATCGACCGAGACCAGACTGCCATTGAGGCGGCGAAAAAGCGACTGGGGCAGTTTGGAGAACGAGTCAGTTTAGTCCATGGGAACTTTCGGGACATAGAAGCTATTCTTGCAGGGTTAGGCACCCCGCAAGTAGACGGGATGCTGTTTGACTTAGGGGTATCCTCGCCGCAACTGGATAATGCCCAGCGGGGCTTTTCCTATATGGCGGATGCGCCGCTGGATATGCGGATGGATCAGACTGCGGCCCTGACGGCCGATGAAGTGGTCAACACTTGGGCAGAGGGGCGGTTGCGACAAATCCTCTACGACTACGGAGAAGAACGGTATGCGCCCCGGATTGCAAAGGCCATTTGTACACAGCGAGAGACGGGAGCGATTCAAACTACAGGCCAGTTGGTGGATATTATCCGCTCGGCCATGCCAGTCAGTGCTCTGCGAGAGAAACAGCATCCGGCCAAGCGGACGTTTCAGGCCATCCGTATCGCTGTCAATGACGAGCTGGGTGCGGTGGAAGACATGTTAGAGGCGGCGACGGCTTGCCTGGCCCCCGGTGGACGGCTGGCAGTCATTAGCTTCCATTCTTTAGAGGACAGACTGGTGAAAAACGCCATCAGCCGCCGAGAAAAGGGCTGTACCTGTCCGAGAGATTTTCCGGTCTGTGTCTGCGGTTTTGTCCCGACGCTGAAAAATATGAGCCGGAAGGCCATCTTGCCTACGGCGGAAGAAATTGAGCAAAACCCCCGTGCCCGGAGTGCCAAGCTCCGTGTGGCGGAGAGAATATAGAATATATAACAAGAAGGGAGCGTGAGCCGAGTGGCCAGAAACCAGCCTGTGAACATGGGAACCAGCGCATATGACCTAGACCGCTGGGCTGCGTTGCCGGAGATTCCGGAGAGTTATCCGGAGCGAGCACCCCAGAGAGAGAGAGGGCAACCCGGAGAGGCCGCCCGAACCAAAACCCGTACCCGCACCAAGGCCAAACGGCGGGCGAAGCAGGGCGTTTCCAAATTTGCAGTCTTGGGCTGTTTGACGGTGGGAATCCTGATGCTGTTTGTAGTGTCCTTTCACATGCAACTGACCATGCTGTCGGCAGAGATGGTGCAACTGGAACGGCAGATGGCTGGTCTGCGGGACGACGCGGTGTATTTGACCGCTGTCCACGAACATGCCTTTCATCCTGCTGAGATTGAGCGGTTTGCCAGAGACGAGTTGGGCATGGTGGATGCGACCCCCAGCCAAATGGTCAATATCGGCAGTGCCGTTACCGGCGACGTGGCAGAGGTGTTGTGGGCGGAGGAAACCGTTAGTATGGGTTTTTTCCAGCGCATGTCGGGCACGTTTGAAAGCCTGTGGGAATATTTGGCTTTCTGGTGATAATAAGATAGATAGAGGATGGAAACAACCATCCGTATAAGCGGAAATAACTGGGCGTTAGGAGATGTGGGATATGTCGAAATCAAGACGCAGAGATGCAAGGCCGACCAAGCAAATACTCAGCCGCACGCTGGTGCTCATGGTGGTGTGTGGCGTTCTTGCGTTTGTAGCGCTGGGTGCGCAGTTGTTTCGGATTCAGATACTAGACCACGATGAATTGGAACGGCGGGCCATCGCACAACAGGTGCGAGAGATCACAGTTGCCGCCAGCCGGGGCACAATTTTTGATGCGTCCGGTACTGTTTTGGCGCAAAGCGCCAGTGTGGAGAATGTGTTTATCAGCCCAGCGGATATTTACTATCACCAAGAAGATCAGCAGTTGATTGCCCGGGGATTATCGAGAATTTTGGAAGTGGACGAAGAGATGGTTTTAGAGCGGATGCAAAACATCGCATCCCAATTCCAAACCATCCGCAACCACATTGATCGGGATATGGCAGATGAAGTTCGGGCATTTATCGTTGAGCATGATCTCAAAAGTGTGCATCTGCAACCTGCCTCTCAACGGTATTTTCCGCGTGAGCGCACAGCCGCTCATGTTCTTGGGTTTGTGGGTGCTGAAGGTACAGGCATGGGCTATGGGGTAGAGGGTAGTTATGATAACTACCTGACCGGTATCAACGGCCGGGTTGTACGCCTGAAGACCTCCACCGGGGTTGACATGCTCCGGGCGGGGTATGAAGATTATTTTAGTGCCCAGCCGGGGGATGATTTGCACCTGACCATTGATGTGAACATCCAGCAGATTATGGAGCGGCACATCGCTCAAGCGGTACAAGATTTTGACCTGAGAAACGGCGGATTTGCTGTGGCCATGCAACCCCACACCGGGGCGATTTTGGGGATGGTAAGTTTAGGGGACTTCAACCCCAACAGCCACGGGCGGTTAAGTGAAGAGCGGATGGAAGCCCTCAGACAACGCTTCCCAGACAACGATGAGGCATTCTGGGCCGCTGTGTCGGAGGAATTAGAAAACAGTTGGATGAATAAGGTCACGGGCTATACCTATGAGCCGGGTTCGACCTTTAAGTTGGTCACGTTTGCCATCGCCCTAGAAGAGGGGATTATCACGATGGACAGTGAGCGCACGTTTTATTGCAGAGGATACATGGATGTCCGGGGCCGGACAGAGCCTTTAAACTGCTGGCGGCGGACAGGGCATGGGGCCTTGAATATGCGGGGCGTGATGCAACAGTCTTGTAATATCGGCACCGTGACACTGGCCATGGAAGTAGGGCCGGACGTGTTTTTCGAGTATCTGCGGGCCTTTGGTATGATGGAGACCACAGGAATTGATTTGAACGGCGAAGGGTTGGGTATGGTATGGAGTGAGGACACTTGGAACTTCTATATCGACAACAACAACTTCTCATCGTTAGCGGCGGCCTCCTTCGGGCAGACGTTTACCATGACGCCCCTACGGATGGCTACGGCCACCAGTGCGTTGGTCAACGGCGGATATATTGTAGAGCCTTTCGTGGTGGAACAGGTAGTGGCGGAGGATGGCACCATAGTCCGGGCGAACGAGACAAGGGTACGCCGGCAGGTGATTAGCAGAGAGACCAGTCTGGCTGTCTTAGATTTAATGGAGGCATCCGTAGGGGACCCGGTGATGGGTACAGGGCGCAACGCCTATGTCCAAGGGTTTCGGATCGGCGGCAAAACAGGAACCACCATTGATACAGTGCGAGAGGTGCAATACGGTGTGACAGAGTACATTTTGTCTTTCGTGGGCGCCGCCCCCATTGACGATCCTGAAATTGTACTCTTAGTGTCCCTGCAAGACCCGGGGCCGAACAGCAGCACCCATCCTTCCGGCGGCCAGATGGCAGCACCCGTGGTGGGGCAGATGTTAGCGGAAATATTGCCTTATTTGGGCGTCGAGCCCCGCTTGGGTACAGAGGTGCAGAGAGTGAATGTGCAAGTGCCCTATATCCGCCGCAGGACAGTGGAAGAGGCGCGGGCAGAGCTGGAAGCCGAGGGGCTTGCCGTCCGCATCAAAGGGGAAGGGGAGCGTGTGGTAGACCAGGTGCCCGCAGGGGGTGCCGTCGTGGTTGCCGGGACGGAAGTGATTTTATACCTAGACAACAGCCGCCAAGAAGAGATGGTGACTGTGCCGGATATCACCGGAATGAACTATCCGGAAGCCAGAGCGGCTTTAGAGGCAAACGGTCTTCATGTCAGACGCAGTGGCACCGTGGCAGAGCATGATGCGGTGCGGGTTTACTCCCAGTCCAGACCAGCGGCAGACGTGGTGCGGCGGGGTACGGTGATTCAGATTACGATGATTGACACGACGAGAGACGGATTTTTCTAAAGATATCGAAACAGACAAGGGAGCAATTCGGATGAAATTGTGGAAACTACTCATTGATATCACACCCATAGCGTGTACGGCGGATTTGGAGACTTCAATCTCCGACATCCGCTACGACTCCCGTGGTGTGGGAGCCGGGGACTTATTCGTCGCCATTCGAGGATTGGAGACGGACGGACACCGGTATATCCAAACAGCCGTGGAGCAAGGTGCTGTAGCTGTGGTATGTGAAGAACCGCCTGTAATAGAGATACCTTATATCTTAGTCACAGACAGTCGAAGTGCCCTGAGTTACATCTCCGCCCGGTATTTTGGGCAGCCCGCCAAGTGCATGACCATGCTGGGGATTACGGGTACCAATGGGAAAACCACCAGCACCCTATTGCTCAAAAGTGTTCTGGAACAGTGTTTTGGGGCCAAAGTGGGGCTGATTGGCACCAACGAAAACCTGATTGGCGATGAAGTCGTCCCCACAGAGCGCACTACGCCAGAGAGTTATGTGCTACAGCAACTCCTCCGCCGCATGGTGGATGCAGGCTGTGAGTACGTGGTCATGGAGGTGTCCAGCCACGCATTGGCATTAGGCCGTGTGGCGGGGATTCAATACGCCGTGGGTGTATTTACAAATCTTAGCCAAGACCATTTGGATTTTCACCACACCATGGAAGAATACGCCAAAGCCAAAGCGGCCCTGTTTGTGCAGAGTGACGTGGGCATCATTAACATTGACGACAGCTATGCCCCTGTTATGCTAGATGCCGCCCACAACGCCGGGTGTGCGGTCAAAAGCTTTTCCGTAGATAAAAACGAGGCGGACATGATGGCGAAAAACATCCGCCTAGAGGTCAGCAGTGTCAAGTTTTCCGTTTTGGTTCCCGGTGAGATTTGCCGGATGGAGCTGTTTATCCCCGGCGAGTTTTCCATCTATAACGCCCTTGGCGTAGTGGGGACAGCGCTGACACTGGGTGCGCCCTTAGAACGTATCGCCGAGGCCCTGTCCAAGGCGGAGGGGATCAAAGGCCGGGTTGAGCCGGTGCCAACGGATGGGGACTATACGATTTTAATCGACTACGCCCACACGCCGGATGCCTTGGAAAACGTGTTGTCGGCGGTGCGAGAATTTGCCACAGGTCGGGTTGTGACGCTATTTGGTTGCGGCGGAGACAGAGACAAGGGCAAACGACCCTTAATGGGCGAGGTAGCGGTCCGGTTGTCTGATTTTGTGATTGTGACATCAGACAACCCCCGCACAGAAGTGCCGGGAGAGATTATAGCAGACATTTTAGCAGGGATGGAAGAAGCCCCGACCCCCTACGTGACCATAGAAGACCGCCGGGCGGCCATTGCGTATGCCATAGACCGCCATCAACCGGGGGATGTGATACTCCTCGCTGGGAAGGGCCACGAGACTTATCAAGAAATACATGGTGAGAAGCACCACATGGACGAGAGAGAAATCGTGGCAGAACATCTTGCGCGACGGAAAGAGGGGACAGCACAATGATAATGGGAACCATACTCCCCGCCGCCTTGGTCAGCTTTGGGGTGACGGCCTTTGTGGGACTGTTTTTGATCCCCAAGCTACGGAAAATGAAAGCGGGCCAAAGCATTCGAGAGGACGGCCCCGTCTGGCACATGTCCAAACAAGGCACACCCACCATGGGTGGCATCATGTTTATTATTGGTATAGCGGTTGCGATTTTAACCATCGGTTTTCCCGCCATTGTAGACGGACGCCTTGGGCATGTAATTGTGTTTGGGTTTGCCTTCGTCTATGCCGTCATCGGGTTTTTAGACGATTATGAAAAGGTGAAGAAAAAGCAAAATCTAGGTCTCACAACGTCTCAGAAGCTGTTACTTCAGCTGGTGGTGGCCATTGTACTGGTGCTGATTTTGCGTTTGCAGGGCTTTTTGTCGCCGGACTTATACGTTCCCTTTGTAGGGATTACCTTGTTCTTAAATGAAGTGGTCTACTTCATTTTCGCCGCATTTGTCATTGTGGGCACGGTAAACGCAGTGAACATCACCGATGGTGTGGATGGACTGGTCAGCGGCGTGACACTGCCTGTGGCAATCTGTTATGGCGCATTGGCGGTACACTGGGGCGTGGCGTATGCAGAGCTGGGGCTGTTTGCCGGGGCGTTGATCGGCGGCTTGTTGGCCTTTTTGATTTACAATTTTAACCCAGCCAAGGTGTTCATGGGTGATACAGGTTCATTATTTCTGGGCGGTGCAGTCTGCGGACTGGCCTTTGCCATGAATGTGCCGCTTGTCCTGATTCCCTTGGGCGTGGTCTATATTGCAGAGGTCATGTCAGATGTGATTCAAATGGTCTATTACAAAGCCACCGGGGGCAAGCGATTTTTCAAGATGGCCCCCCTGCACCACCACTTTGAAATGGGTGGCTGGTCTGGAAAGAAGTGGAAGGAAAAGAAAGTATTCTTTGTGTTTTCCCTCGTTAGTGCGATTTTTGCAGTGATTGCGTTTTTATCTGTGTCTATGCGCTAGATCGTGTGGACATGAGATAACATGTCCACACGATCTACATTGCATAGTAACGACTTTTATAGAAAATTTTTAAGGAGGCGGACAGTATGACAAGCAATGCAAGACAGATGCAGGCAGAGACCTTTGCACCGTCTGCTCGTGCCCAAGCGCAAGCTACTCCTGCCCCCCGTCACCGTCCTCGGCAAGCGGCACAGACCGCCCGGCGGCGGGCACCTATGGATTTACCCTTTTTCTTGCTGGTGTTGCTGTTACTCGGTATCGGTGTTATTATGATGTTCTCAGCCAGCTTTGCCAGCGCTTTTTACACCGGCGGAAACCCTACGTTTTTGTTCGTCCGTCAGAGTGGCTTTGCCATTGGCGGCGTGGCGGTGATGTTGCTTGCCAGTTTTGTTCCATCAAATGTCTATCGGCGGTTTGCCCTGCCGGGGATGCTGTTTTCCATTGGATTGCTCATGCTGGTGCTCTTAATCGGCGTAGAGGGCGGTGGTGCCCGGCGGTGGTTGAGCTTGGGCTTTACCACCTTCCAGCCGTCAGAGTTTGCAAAGCCTGCGGTTGTATTATTATTTGCCCATATGATTTGTATTTACAAAGAGAACATGCGCACCTTCCGCTATGGGGTGTTGCCATTTGCTTTGGTGCTTCTTCCCATTGTGGTACTGTTAATGGCACAGCCCCACTTGTCGGCATCGATTATTATCTTGGCCTTGGGGGCCTCTATGATGTTTATTGGTGGTACACGCTGGGGCTGGTTTGCGGCGGGGGGCGCGGCACTATTAGGGGCCGGCGTTATCGTTGTAACCCAATTTAGCCACGCCGTGTCCCGGATTCAGGTCTGGCAGGATCCCTACTCCTCACCGCTGGGTGCCGGTTTTCAGGTTATCCAGAGTTTATATGCCATCGGCTCTGGCGGACTGTTGGGGTTAGGGCTGGGGCAGTCGAGGCAAAAGTATCTCTACTTACCCGAACAGCACAATGATTACATTTTCGCCATTGTGGCGGAAGAGTTGGGATTTGTAGGCTCCATGCTCATCTTGGCACTGTTTGCGATTTTGATTGTCCGCGGGTTTTGGATTGCCTTGCACGCAAAGACCAAATTCGCCTCGCTCATTGCGGCGGGGATGAGTAGTATGTTGGCCATTCAAGTGTTTTTAAACGTGGGCGTTGTGACAAACTTGTTGCCGCCCACGGGGATTTCATTGCCGTTCTTTAGCTACGGCGGCACAGCACTCATGTTCCAGTTGGCCTGTATGGGGGTTATCTTGGGGGTATCCAGAGAGATACCCGCCAAAAAAGAGGGGTAGCCTTTGCAGACAACATCACATTCATGTATTTTTCGATAGAAAGGGGGTCATGGCTTGCGGTTTTTATTTACATGCGGCGGTACGGCGGGGCACATTTACCCGGCGGTGGCTGTGGCCGGCAAAATCCGCTCTCTCATGCCGGAGGCTGAGATTCTCTTTGTGGGGGCGAAGGGCAAGATGGAGACGGAACTGGTGCCTCGAGAAGGGTACGAGATTCAAACAGTACGCATTACAAACTTGCAACGAAGGCTCTCACCTGCCGGGATTATGCATAATGCAAAGACAGTTAAAAACATCCTCACCTCCAAAGGGGAAGCGGGGCGGATTATCAAAGCCTTCCAGCCCCATGTGGCCCTTGGCACCGGGGGGTATGTGTGCTATCCGGTGTTGACAAGAGCGGTACAACTAGGTGTCCCCACGGCGGTGCTAGAGTCGAATATGGTGCCGGGACTGACCACGAAGTTGCTTGCCAAACGAGTAGACCAAGTTATGGTGGGCTTTGACGGGGCGGAGAAAGCGTATCAGAACCCGGAACAGGTCATCTGGACCGGCACCCCTGTCCGGGGGGCGTTTTTAGAAGCGACCAAAGAACAGGCCAGAAGGGCCCTCGGCATCCCGGAGGACAAGCCGTTGGTGGTATCGTTCTGGGGATCATTGGGTGCGGCGAAGATGAATGCCGCCATGGAAGAATTTATCCGACTGGGTTATCAGGGGCAGCGGTTCTACCACATCCACGCCACCGGCGGTGGGGAACAGGGCCACGCCAACATGCAGGCGGCACTTGCGGCCCAAGGCGTGACAGACCCAATAAAGCGCGGGTTTGATGTACGGGCCTTTATCCACGACATGCCCCAAGTGTTGACAGCGGCGGATTTGGTGCTGTGCCGGGCCGGTGCGTCCACCTTAGCAGAGCTGACCGCCATGGGGAAGCCTACTGTACTGGTGCCGTCCCCTTATGTGACTGACAACCACCAAGAAGAAAACGCCAAAGCCTTAGAAAAAGGCGGCGGGGCGGTTCTGGTGCGAGAGCAAGACTGCACTGGGGCCGGACTATATAACACTGTGCAACAGCTGTTAGCCGAACCCCGGCGGTTGGTTGACATGGGTCAGGCCATGAAAGCCATGGGGAATCCAAATGCCACGGAAAAAATCACAGAAATCATTCTGGGACTTATCAATCAGTAGCGAATTGTATCCTGTTGCATAGGATGGCATAGGATTTTACATTGCGGGGGAAGAACAAGTATGGAACAATTAAAAATATACGGCGGAAATAGATTAGAGGGCACCCTCACCGTACAGGGGGCCAAAAACAGTGTGCTGCCCATCTTAGCGGCTTCCATTTTAGTAAAGGGCGAGAGCATATTGCGCAACTGTCCTGATCTCAAAGACGTGGATGCCGCCATCTCAATTCTGCGCCACTTGGGTGCTGTGGTCACACGGGACGGGAAGGATATACATATTAATGCTACCCATATCACAAAATGTGATATTCCAGATACCCTCATGCGGGAGATGCGTTCATCCGTTATCTTTTTAGGGGCCATCTTAGGCCGAATGGGAGAAGCGGTGCTGTCTAGTCCCGGCGGTTGTGAGTTGGGGCCGCGGCCCATTGACCTGCATTTAGGGGCACTTCGTGCCCTCGGGGCAGAGATATCAGAGCAGGGCGGCAATATTATATGTAAGAGTGCCAAGTTGCAAGGTGCCGAGATTAACCTATCCAGTCCCAGCGTAGGGGCCACGGAAAACGCCATGCTGGCCGCCGTGTCCGCAAACGGTGAGACAATCATCACAAACGCCGCCAGAGAGCCGGAGATTATGGATTTGCAAGACTTCCTCGTGGCCGCCGGTGCCAAAATCAGTGGGGCGGGGCAGTCCACGATTACGATCATAGGCGGCGGGGTGGGAAAAACCGTAGATCACCGCATTATTCCCGACCGCATTGTCACCGCCACGTATTTATCTGCCACGGCCTTCGTCGGTGGGCGGGTGGAGCTATTAGATTGTATGCCGGAACATGTGGCCACAGTGACAGATGCCCTGCAAGCCGCCGGGAGTGAGATAACCATCCGGGGGCAAGATATTACGATAAAGTCCAATGGTGCCCTACAGGCCATCTCGCCGGTCATCACACGGCCCTATCCCGGATTTCCCACCGATGCCCAGCCTTGCTTGGTGGCGGCCAGTGTCAAAAACCGGGGGACTACCGTGTTTATTGAAAATATCTTCCAAAACCGCTATCGGTATGTAGAAGAACTCCGCCGTATGGGAGCGGATATTAAGCTAGAGGGCCGGGTGGCCATGGTCACAGGAGTAGACGGTCTCACCGGGGCCGGTGTGTCCGCAACAGACCTCCGGGGCGGCGCAGCTTTAGTGGTGGCGGCACTAGGTGCTGCGGGCGAGACCACGGTGTCAGAGATTGAACATATCGACAGAGGGTATGATAATATAGAGAGCGCTCTTCGTTCACTTGGGGCAGATATTCAGCGGATATCATCGTAGCAACACGAGACACACGAAAGAGGAAGACACATGGCAGAAAGAACCCATCGCCAGTCCAGCCGAAAACGGAAGCTTTCACCCTTAGGGCGATTTTTTACCTTTGGGGTGGTTGTACTCATACTATTTCTCGGTGTCACCGTCTTTTTCCGGGTGGACGATATCCATGTGGACGGGGACACCCGCTATACAGCAGCGGAGGTCACAGCCGTAGCCGGTGTCGAGCGGGGGGCGCACATGCTGTTTTTAGACCCGGATGCCATCAGGGCCAACATTCAAGCAGGACTGCCCTATGCAGGGCAAGTGGCGCTTCGGCGGCAGTTCCCCAGCCGTCTAGAAGTCACCATCACAGACACCGTTGCCATCGCCGTAGTGTCTGGCCCGGAAGGGTATTGGCTACTCAGCCGAGAAGCGAAGTTATTAGAGCGCTTAGACACCCGCCCAGCCCAGCCCCTCATCCGGGTGCAAGGTGTCGGGGCGGCGGTGGATCCCATCGCCGGGGGGATGCTCTATCTCGGGGAAGAGAGAGAATATGAGCTTCGCTACCTACGGGATATATTAGGCGCTCTGGATATGCTGGGGATGACGGCGGGGGTGTCAGTGCTGAATCTATCCGACCTCCACAACCCCCAGATACTCTATGACAGGCGGATTGAGGTGCAGCTAGGGCCCAATCGGAACCTACAGAGTAAGATGAATATGCTGGCCGGTATCCTCGACCACTTAGAGGAGGACGAGAGCGGAACCATCGATTTAAACCCAGAGCGACCGGTGTTTCGGGCCCATGATTTGTGACGGTACTGTAACAATTTGTAGGGCGGCTGTTACAAAATACCCCTGTTTGTTACGATTTCACGAAAAAATCCAAAAAATTTGCTGAAATTCGGGATAAGCACTTGACCGAATCAATATTTAGAGGTACAATAATCTGTAGTTTAATTGGCTACACCCTAAAGGTACGGGAGGAAATGAATATGTCATTTACACAAGATACAGGGCCGGACAACGTAGTAGTCCTTAAGGTTGTTGGTGTTGGCGGGGCCGGAAATAACGTGGTCAACCGCATGGTGGACTCAGGCACGAAGGGCATTGAGTTTATCGCCGTAAACACGGACAAGCAGGCATTGGCTGTTTCTGCTGCCAACCAAAAAATCCAGATCGGTGAAAAGCTGACCCTTGGTCAAGGGGCGGGCTCGAACCCCGATGTGGGGAAAAAGAGTGCAGAAGAGAGTCGCAATAACGTGGCCAAAGCTTTTGAAGATGCCAACATGATTTTCATCACCGCCGGCATGGGCGGCGGCACCGGAACAGGGGCTGCCCCTGTGGTGGCTGACATCGCACGAGAGTCGGACATTCTGACTGTAGGTGTGGTGACGAAGCCTTTCGCCTTTGAAGGCAAGCGCCGTATGAATCAGGCCATAGAAGGGACGAAAGAACTCTTGGGGAAAGTGGATTCGCTTTTGGTTATCCCCAATGATCGGATTAAGTACGCCACGGATCAGAAGGTGACCTTTGCCAATGGCTTTGAGATCGCCGATGAGGTATTGCGCCAAGCAGTGACCAGTATCTCTGACCTGATTAAGAACACCGGGTTTATTAACCTCGACTTCGCCGATGTGACGGCGATTATGAAAGATGCGGGCTATGCCCACATGGGCGTGGGCCATGCTGCCGGAAAAGGCAAAGCGGAAGATGCCGCCCGTGCGGCGGTGTCTAGCCCCTTGATGGAGACCTCTATTGACGGGGCGAAAGGGGTCTTGGTTAATATCACCGGCTCTATGGATATTGGCCTAGAGGACGTGGAGGCCGCCGCAAGCCTCGTACAAGAAGCGGCCCACCCGGAGGCGAATATTATCTTCGGTGCCACTTTCGATGAGGACATGGACGATGAGATTCGTGTCACCGTCATCGCCACCGGGTTTGATGACCATCCGGGGCATATCTATCGCAAGGAAGAGAAAAAGGCTTCCGTGGAAGAGTCAGGCCTATTCACTGCCGCCACTGAGCGTGCAGAGACCGCTGCACCATCGGCTCTGGCAACAGAGGCTCCGGCGGACGAGGAAGACGATCCATTTGATACGATTTTTAAGATTTTTAATTCAAAATAGAGAGTTGGGGAAATGGGCCATCCGGTTAGGTGGCCCATTTTTTGTTTGGGTTTTCCCCTTTGTAGGGGCTGCGCCCCTATGTACCCCGTATTGGTGCCAAAACCCTCACGCCAGATGTAGTACTCGAAACCCCAATGGTCAAGGGCGGTGGTGTTGTCGGATGGATGTTCTATTGAACTGCGCTCAAAAATTTCTAGTATAGGGTCAAGAGCCAAGGTCAAGGGGCGGGGCCGTCCGGTTCTTGCTCTTTAATTCCGGCCTTCTGCACCTCCGCGGTTGCATCGGTTGCCCCAGTGGTCTAGGCAGATATTTTCTCGATAAAAATAGACAATTTCGCAATGATTGGGGCACAGTGTGCAGGGGTTGGTATGGGTTTGATACGCATCTTCTGCAAGATCAAACTGAAAGGGCGTATCCAGCCTTCCGCTGTCTGTGGCCAAGTGGGCGGCGCCGATGGCACCCATGAGGTGACCGGCGGGGTCTGTGAGAATCTCACAGCCTAGCTCATGTTCGAAGGCGGCCACTACACCTTGGTTGCGGCTGACACCGCCTTGAAAAACGATAGGGGGCGTGATGGCTTTGCCCTTGCCCACGTTGGCGAGATAGTTCTCGGCAACGGCGGACACCAGCCCTGCCACTAGGTCTTCTAACCTGTGGCCTCCTTGGGCTTTGTGGATTAAATCCGACTCGGCAAAAACCGTACATCGGGCGGCGATTCGGGCAGGGGTGGTGGAGGTTAGGGCCACCGGGCCCATTTCTTCTACCGTGAGGCCCAGTCGTCCGGCTTGGGCGGAGAGAAAGGCCCCAGTGCCGGCGGCGCAGAGGGTGTTCATGGCGTAGTCCGCCACGATGCCCCCACGGATGAGGATAATTTTTGAGTCTTGACCGCCGATTTCCAAAATGGTGCGGACATCCGGGTGGCGGGAAAGGGTGCCCACAGCATGGGCGGTGATTTCATTTTTTATGGCGGTGGCACCCAACATCGCTCCCACCAGCCGCCGGGCAGAGCCGGTGGTGCCAATGGCGTGGATATGGGTATGGGCGGGCAGTTGTGCTTGCAGTTCTCTTAATAGCCGTCGCGTGGCACCGATGGGGTCGCCTTGGGTGAGGAGATAGTGGTCGGCCAAGACATGGTTCGTCTCATCTAGTACCACGCCTTTGGTGGAGATGGAACCGATGTCCATCCCTAGACTTGCATGTATCGGCATGTCGCTGTTGCCTCCTCATCTCAATCATGTCTAAAAATGCTTCCAGACGGGTTTCAAAACCGGCAGGGGATAGGTGGGTGTCAAAACTCAGGTGTAAGATGGGCATGTCACAGTCCCGGCTGAGGTTCATCAAGGCGGGGACGGCGTTTAGCTCCGGTGTACAACCGAAGGCTTTGGCGTGGATGACCCCGTCAAACCCCTGTTTGGCATAGCTTACACTCTGAGCCACGCTGTCTAACCCGTTGGCTCCCACAGGATAGCGGAGATAGCCCTCTGCCTGCCGGAGTGTTCGGCGATTAGGTGGGCCGAAGAGCAGGAACGTGACACTCATCCGCCGACTGATAGAGACACCCCTTTTGGCCAGTTTGCGCTCTAGGTCATAGTTACTAAACGGCTCCATCACCGTGTACAAGTCACCCACGATGCCCACCCGCAGAGGCGGTGCTGGCTGGGTTTGGCTGGTATCCTGCATTTGTTTGAGATGTGCCCGCATGAGTGTGAAAATTTTGGGGACGGAATCAGCGATGAGAAGGGCTTGGAGGAATTTATTATAAATATCCTCTAACCCATTGCCCCCTCCATGGCGGCGGACATAATCCGCTAGTTTGTCTTTTGCCCGGATACTCTCCACAGCCACAGCAAAGGCTCCAGCCATCCGGGGGAGGGTGAGAGGAGACCCCAGTGTCCGCAGGGTGTTATAGACTTGCCGAGGCCGAACGCCATCCCGGTTGAGGCATATAAATTGAAAGTCGTAGCCCAAGTCTGTCAAAATTTGTTCTTGCAACTCGCCGTAGTAACCGTAGCGGCAACCCGTGCCGGTCTGGAACAGGGTGTCGGCCCCGGCCTCTAGGCCCTCGATGAAGTTACCCATGTTGTATTTAAACGGTTCGCAGATAAAATCGGGGCTATGGCGGGCTCCTAAAACGGCGGTTTCTTTCGTAATGGGGGGTGCAGGGCGGATTTCCGCATGGGGGAACAAGCGGCCAAACAAAAGCTCTAACGGGACAGCGTAATCCGCCATATGGGGAAAGGAAATCACACGGGGTTGTTTCATCCGATGCGCCGCCTTCCTTCCAGCATGTCCATAAAACTTTCAATCCGGGTGGTGAGACCCTCATGGCTCTGGTGTTCGTCTAATAGGATTTGGATGACAGGGACATCGTTCACCCGGCGCAAAATCAGCTCATTGGCCAGACAGTCCGAGCCGCAGGGGAAGGCGGTGAGCAGGAGTATGCCGTCCACCTGACTGCGTGCCTGATGGACAGCACCCATCATTTCACGGTTGAGTGTCCAGTAGAGGTCTGTAGAGATTTCACGGGCCTGTGCTCGACATTGGGTACGGTTCCATGCGTCGGTGAAAATAGGCACGCCGCCCAAATGCGCAATCAGCCGTGCCACTGTGCCGCCCAAATAGGGGTCATAGGTAATATAAGGATTTGCGGCCAGCAAAATGCGAGGCGCTGTTGCTTGCAGTTCCGCCCGGGCATAAGAAAAACGGTGGAAATCCACTTCTCGCTGGCGGGCCTGTGCTCGGGCATAGGCTCTTGCTGTGGTTATGGGGTGCTTGCCGAGGGTGCGGCCCAGTTTGAGAAATGCCCTCTCATGGGTGCCGGGCAGGCCGGAGTTTAGCTCATAGGTTAGTAGCTGTGCTTTCTGAAAGGTGGCGGAAACCGTGTCCGGCAGGCCCCAAAACCGGACGCAAAACTCATCCCTCGGCCCTAACCGCTCCAACCGGGGAACAAACAGAGCGTCACACTTGTCCAGTAGGTGTGCGGCGTGACCCATGTAGAGTTTTAAGGGCAGGCAACTCTCGTCCACCGTGTGCCGCACCCCTTGGGATTGTATGGCTTGGTTCGTCTCTGGGCTCACGAGGAAGGGGATGTCCAGCTCGTCAAAAAAAGTTTCCCACAAGGTGCCATAGCGGTGATAGCCAAGGGCTCGAGGTATACCGATTGTCGTCATGGGTAAGAGTATTGCCGGAAAGGGGTGGGTTTATTCGTTTATCTATGCTCAAAGGGCAGAACGGTATAAACGTCCTGCCCTTTGAGTTTTATTGTAGAGTCCAAACAAATAACTAATCCGAACACATCACCAACAGGGAACATTGGGCGGTTCGGATTAGCTGGGTTGGGTACGAACCCTGATAAGGGGTATGGAATTCAACACTAAAAATTGTGTCATCTATCCAGTAGCTTGAGAAGCACTTGAGGGATTTCATCATAATCATCAACCCAAATGATGTTTAGCCCTAATTGACAATAAAGCTGTTCTTTAATGTTGATGTCAATACCCTGATATGTTTGCAAAATATGTTCGTCTATCCCATTAGGCGGCAGGAGGTTCTTTCGCATAATTGCAAAATGCCGTGCCGTTTCCGCATTGCGAGAAGCTACATCCAGTAGTCTTCTTAAATTGGGGTCGGTGAAGGAACTGCCAATAAACAGGCAAGTGCTGTCTCTAAGTGCATTTAATTGTGTTAAGTTTGACCAAGAATAGACATTATGGTACATCTGATGATAGTCTTCTTCCGAAAAAATCAAATTTGCTTCTTCGGGCGCTATATTGTTTAATTGTGGTAGATACCCATGTACGTGGTAGATATTAATCTCTTCTAAAGAGGGCATATCTATGTCGCGGTAAACGGAATGGAATCCAACCTTCTTCGCAGTGAAATTTTGCTCTACTAGGTTGTCGAAATTATAGGTCACAATGCTTTTGATGCCATTATATGCCCTCTGCGGTTTACAGATGTCTGCGATTGCGTCAAGCAGTTTTGTTCTCGTATTTATGTTACTTGAGTATAGTTCCTCATGGACAATTTGATGATATTCCTCTGCGGCAAGCCCGGTCTTGATATGGCGCATTTGTGCGATTGGCGAATCACCTTGCTTGGAGTATGCCAAGGTATTTAGCTTTTCAATAGACCTTTCATTGAGCTTCCGACCTTTTAGTTTGCTGCCAATCATATGGATGTGCAGTTTTCTAACCAACGTCTCCCACTGCGGAATCCCTGCATCTATAGAGACACCTGCACCCAAAAATAGAGTGAGATTTTCACGGCGATATTCCACTTTCACTCGTTCAATCAGCACCGCCTTGCTCTGCGCTCTCTCTTCATCCGTTGGCTCGGATAAAATCGCATGATCTATTAAGGCCTGTCTCGGGTTAATGAGATAAGTTGCATCATCGGATTCTGGCTCCACTCTCGCATATACATCATGAACATCCCAGATCACAACATTTACATCTGACACGTCAGATATCTGTTTTTTGATATTCTGTCTTTCGTCATCACCCAGTAGCCTTCCAATAATTAACAAAAGTGTTCCACTTTTTATGTGCTGCATTGCACGAATAACGGCTTTCGTTATGACAGAATAAAAATTTCTATCACTTGTCTGCGCATATTTTATGATGCAATATACATCACCTTCAATTGAGTCAATTCCCTCCGGCAATCGCATGTCACATCCAAAATTAACCGTGCTCGAAAGGCTAAGGTAATAGGACTTCCCCTGTCTGTTCACGGTATCTTTGATCACGGAAACAACAAGCTGTTCAAAAGCGGCCGCATTTTCAATGCCCGACATTGCCGGAACTTTTGTATTCCCCCGCCTTACCGCCTGCACAATTTGATTTGTGTCAATATCGCCAATATTCCCCGACACCTTATCTGTAAACGACCAGCGGCCGCGTACGGTATTCTCTATGAGGCCGTACTTCTTTAAATATGTCCTAGCCCATGCCATCCGATAGGCCACTTCTGTCCTGCGTCCCGCCCCTTTATGCGGCCTCTCCGCGATCTCTTGTGGGATATTCATGATCTTTATGGTCTTTGAATCCAAATCAGACACTTTCGCATGGCCACCTAGTTGTTGCAGCGCTATCATCACCGGCTTAATCATTTGTTCAAAGCTTGGCACTACACCATCTTCGAAAAAGAAAAACATATACTCCTCCATTATAAAAAAACAGATTTTTGTGTGTATGATAATCAATAAGAAACTATATCAATTATATCACAGTCACTCCAAAAAGAACAAATGTTGGGCTCGACCCCAGCAAAAAACCAAGCCCCTTATTCGGGTTCGCACAGTACGAACCCGAATAAGGGGCTTGCATGGTACCAGTGGCCGGACTTGAACCGGCACGCCCGTGAAGGCGGTGGATTTTGAATCCACTATGTCTACCATTCCATCACACTGGCAGGTACGTTGCCCATTATAACCGATTCTGCGCCGGAATTCAACCCCATTTTTTTGCGGCGTAGTCAAACAGCGTTTCAGTTGGCAAGATTTGGAGCAAAGGACGGGGGAAGGGGGCAGCGGCGACCACGGCGGCGGTACAGCCCGGAATGTTGTGATACCAGTGGCCGTAGGCATCTGGGGCCACAGCAGAGCCATCGTTTTGCAGGACGAATTGGATGGTGGAAAAGGGGCGTTTTCGGTCTTCGGTTAATTTAAAATAACTCTCTTTGAGGGTCCAGTGGACAAAAAAATCGTTTGAAGCTTCGTCTGCGCCCAATACACGGCGGCAAATATGGTCGGACACGGGGCGCAGGGTTTCTATATCACACCCCACAGGCTGTGGCGCAAGGGCGCAGAGGGCATACGTATCACTGTGGCTGATGGAGAGATGGATGGGAGTGTCCGGCAGATAAGGCTTCCCCTCCGGTGTGTAGCGCAGCGTTTGGGCAGAGAAGGGGAGCCCCGCCTGTTCCAAAGCATAAGCCAGCAGGGCATAGGCAAAGACAGCCCCTTGGCTTGGCTTGTTTTGCGGATGTCGCTCCCGCCGGGCAGGGGGCAGGAGGGCCAGCATTTCTGTCTCGTATTTGAGTGGGGCGTAAGGTGTGCAATGGATAATCATATAGACAGCATACCACATCAAGCCGGGCTTATCAAACCCGCCCTAAAAAAAGGGAAAGAAAAGGCTACCAATTCTTTGCGTTTTATGGTAAACTACTATAGTTATGGTATTCTAGCCCGAAATGTGTCGAGGCGGAGCCACAAACACCACAAAAACGGAGGTGTTTTTCCTTATGAAAAAAGTGTTGGTACTGGAAGATGAAGCCGGTATTCGCAGCTTTGTTGTGATGAATCTCCGCCGGGGCGGGTACGAGCCGATTGAGGCCGGCACCGGGGCGGAGGCGTATGTGCAGATGCAGGCCCATCCGGATATAAAAGTAGCACTACTTGATATCATGCTCCCGGATACAGACGGGTTTGAGGTCTGTCGGAACTTGCGGGCGGCTAACCCGAAGTTGGGAATCATTATGATTTCGGCGAAAAGCCAAGAGATGGATAAAGTCACGGGTCTGATGACCGGGGCGGACGATTATGTGACCAAGCCCTTTTCCCCGGTTGAGCTTACTGCCCGGGTGGATGCCTTATTCCGCCGCACCGGCGGCGAGAGTGAGGGGCAGAGCGAATTACAGCACGGGCCGTTTTTACTCAACACCAAAAACCGCACCCTAGAGAAAAACGGAGAGCGGATTCGCCTGACTCAGGTGGAGTACTCTATTATGCACATGCTTATGGACAGTCCCGGCAAGGCCCTGAGCCGGGAAGAGATTCTGTCCACCGTCTGGGGCAAAGAGTATGCGGGAGAGCTAAAGATCGTGGACGTGAATATTCGCCGACTGCGGATTAAGATTGAGGACGATGCGGCGAATCCGACTTATATTACGACTGTGTGGGGTTTTGGATACAAATGGGGCTTTTAAAGAAGAAACAGGGGTCTCAAGGGCCTCAAACAAAACG
The DNA here is from genome assembly GCA_009779845.1 of Oscillospiraceae bacterium. Taxonomy (GTDB): domain Bacteria; phylum Bacillota; class Clostridia; order Oscillospirales; family Oscillospiraceae; genus WRAB01. Next base: position 33,818 of record WRBE01000003.1, on the reverse strand, counting down.
AGAGCGAGTGCCGCAGGCGCATCCGGTGGGACCCAAAGGGATAATGGGTAAAACGGGGTATGGCTATGGGATTCGCCGCCGTTGGCTGTTTTCTAATTTTTTTGTGGTATTGGCATTTACGGTTATTGCGTTAGGCATTCTTGCTATCGTGACGGCTGTGGGACACCTTGCCGTGGGGACGTTGCTTGTTGCTTTGGGTACGGCGGTGGCGCTGATTGGGGTCATGTTTGCGACCAATATCTTTTTCATCCGATCGATTCTATCACCCCTAGACCAACTCACGGCCCTATCTAACCGGATTAGTGAGGGCAGTTACGGCATCCAGCAGACCAAAAAATTTGATGACGAGGTGGGCAAGCTCACTGACGCCATCAACAACATGTCCATGCGGATTAACCAGACAGAGACACTAAAGACCGAGTTTATCTCGTCCGTGTCCCATGAGCTTCGTACCCCCCTCACCGCCATCACCGGCTGGGGCGAGACCCTGCTGTATGACGAGAGCCTGTCGGCGGAAAACCGCCGAGGGTTGGAGATTATTTTGCGGGAAGCGCGGCGGCTGAGTAAGCTGGTGGAAGAATTACTGGAATTTACCCGCATGGAAGATGGCCGGTTCACCCTAAACATTCAGCAAATCGACATCGCCCAAGAGTTGGGCGAGACCATCTTTACATATCGAGAACACCTCCGCCGAGACGGGATTGAGCTAGGGTACACGCCTTTTGAAGGGGAGTTGCCCTTAATTCCCGGCGACCCGGAACGGCTCAGACAAGTATTCTACAACATCTTAGATAACGCCGCCAAACACGGTCGGGACGGTGGGAAAATCATGGTGAAAGTAGAGTTGACCGATGGGGGTGAGGTGGCCGTAGAACTCCGTGACTTTGGCCCTGGTATCCCGGAGGAAGAGATGGGCCATGTTAAGATGAAGTTCTACAAAGGCAGCTCCAAAGAGCGGGGCAGCGGAATCGGCCTTGCGGTCTGTGAAGAGATTGTCCGCTATCACAACGGACAGTTGGAAATTAGAAACGCAGAAGACCGGGGTCTTGTGGTGACGGTCAGGTTGCCGATTGAAGTCAGGGGTTAAATGAGTAAATAAAGGGGTGCCCGATTAGGCATATCCCATGGGGAAGTGATGTACAATGCCAAATACCTACAACGACATGTTCATGAAAGTGCGCCGAGATCTCAAAGAGGCTAATATTGAGGGCTTTGGGTTAGAGGCGCGGCTTTTGGTGTCTGCGGCGGCGGATAAGACGAGGGAAGAGTTCGCCAGAGACATGAAACTCTATGTCAACCGCGGCTTTGAGGAAAAGGTGGATGCGCTGCTCGCCAGACGACTGGCCGGAGAGCCGCTGGCCTACATCATCGGCAGTTGGGAGTTTTACGGTATCCCCATTGAGGTTACGCGAGACGTGCTGATTCCCCGGATTGACACGGAGGTTTTGGTGAGTCAGGCCATCGCCATGGCCAAATGGCTTCCTGCGGGCAGCCGGGTGCTAGATCTCTGTTGCGGCAGTGGTTGTGTGGGGCTGGCGATTGCCAAGAATGTGCCCCAAGTGAAGGTGGTCTTAGCCGACGTGTCGCCGGAGGCCATGAAGGTCAGCCGCGCAAACGTGGTGTTAAACAAACTCACCAGCCGGGTCACCTGTGCCGTGGTGGATGCCAAGCGTTCTCCGCCCTATTCGCTATTGGGTGAGTTTGACCTCATTGTTTGCAACCCGCCTTATATTCCCACGGAAGATGTGGCGTGGCTAGACGACACGGTTCGTAGTTTTGAGCCGATTTTGGCCCTAGACGGCGGTGAAGATGGCCTAGACTTCTACCGCATCATTGTGGCGGAGTGGAAGAAGATACTAAAACCGGACGGGGCGTTGCTGTTTGAATGCGGCATCGGACAAGCCGCCGATGTGGTGGATATTTTGATTACCAATGATCTGACCCGAGTGATTCGGTGTAAGGACACGCTGGGGATTGACCGGGTTGTGGTTGGGCAGTTTGATAAGTAGGGGAGATTAATAGTGTAGGTAAGCGCATGAGAGAATTGCCTGTACGGAAGCGAATTCGACTGGATGAATATGATTACTCGAATGCCGGTGCGTACTTTGTGACTATATGCACGAAGGATAAGCATGAGTTTTTGGGCGAAATTGTAGGGGACGTGCCCCTGCGCGTCCCGCAATGCATCCTATCTCATCACGGCCTTGCTGTTGACGCACAGATTCAAAGCATTAGCCGGGTATATCCTGATGTTTTGATTGACAATTATGTTATCATGCCCAATCACATTCATATGATTGTCACCATGGAGAGCGGGACGCGCAGGGGCACGTCCCCTACAAAGGTCACAATCCCTCAAATTGTACAGAGCCTAAAATCAATGATCACAAAACGGTTCGGATTTTCTATCTGGCAACGCTCTTATCATGACCACATTATTCGCAACGAAGAGGAATACAAACGCATATCCCAATACATAGACGAAAATCCCCTTCGCTGGACAGAAGATTGCTATTACACGAAATAAACAAACCGTTGTCCCAGCCAAAATAAACAGAAAGAAAGGACACCAATATGAAATACCGCCAAATCGGACAAACCGGCAAACAAGCCAGCATCATCGGCCTAGGTTGCGAACACCTAGACCGCAAACCTTATGCACAAGTCAAAGAAACCATCGACATGGCCTTAGCCCATGACGTGAACCTTCTAGACGTGTTCATGCCCGGTGAAGAGATTCGGGATCATATTGCAACAGCCTTGGGCGACAGACGCAAAGACGTGATGATTCAAGGCCATATCGGCGCAACGGATATCAACCAGCAATATGATATCAGCCGAGACCTGCCTACCGTCAAGAAATATTTCGAGGCTCTGCTACGAAAATTCGGCTACATCGACTTTGGGATGTTATTTTTCATCGACTCGGAGGACGATTATAGAGGCGTGTTTGAGACCGGCTTCATTACCTATGCGGAGCAGTTAAAAAAACAAGGGGACATCCACCACATCGGGTTTAGTTCCCACAACCCTGTCACCGCCATGAAAGTGATTGAAACAGGCGTGCCAGAGATGATGATGTTTAGCATCAACCCGGCCTTTGACATGTTGCCCTCGGAGCACTATGTATTCGACTATTCCGACAAGGGGTTCGGCAGTGACCTGTTCCGGGGCATTGACCCCAAACGGGCGGAGCTATATCAGCTCTGCGCACAAAAGCAAATCGGTATCACAGTGATGAAAGCCTTTGGTGCCACAAAACTGCTCTCGCCGGATCATACGCCCTATGCCAAGCCCCTAACTGTGCATCAGTGCGTCCATTACGCCCTATCCCGCCCGGCGGTGGCCAGTGTGTTGCCGGGCTGTCAAACGGCGGCAGAGATGGAAGATGTGATGCGGTATTTCTCCGTCAGCGGCGAGGAAAAGGACTATGCAGAGGTTTTAGGCAGTGTGCAAAACGATTTCAAAGGCAGCTGTGTCTATTGCAGCCACTGCCAACCCTGCCCGGTGGGAATTGACATTGCGGCAGTACATCGACTGGTGGACACGGCCCGGTTGGATAAGGCCAACATACCCGCTACCCTTCGGGCCGAGTATGCGGCGTTGGAGAGTGCGGTATGCATTGAGTGCGGGCATTGTGAAGTGCGGTGTCCGTTTGGGGTACCGGTGATTGAGAATGTGAAAGAGGCGGCGGTGTTGTTGGGGTAGTGGGTGGTGTTTGGTGGGTATCTTTTGTTTTTTCAAAATGGTAGTAGTGTAGAAAATTTATATTAGCAAAGAGGTTTTGGCATGAAGGATTTCGTTTTTAGAAATGGCTGGCGAGCGATATTATCCATGTCTATTGTAGGCGTGGTTGTTGTTGCCGCAATAATAGGACTTGGATTATTTTCTACGAATTTTGACCAAGCAGCAGGGCTTGCTATTTTCACGGCAGGACAAATAGTGCTGTCTATAATCATCCTTTGTATTATGCGAGGGTTGCAAATTCTAAACCCTGCTGATTTTACGCTAAAGGGCAAGGCGAAGGGCTTTCTACTGGCATGGCTTTGCGTTGTGGGTTTTCTTGGAAATGCCATCATGCAGTTTATTGGACTTCAAGGCTATTTGGTTGCTCCAGACCCTTTTCATCTAATTATAGTTATCTTGCACCCATTTATTGGCACGGGTTTCTTTGAAGAAGTGCTAGTTAGGGGGCTTATGTTATTAGTTTTGCTAAAAGTGTTTGAGCAGACCAAAAAGGGTATGATGAACGCTGTTATAATTTCTTCTGTGATTTTTGGGCTTGCTCACCTTGCAAATCTGACACATACTGGCGCTTTGCCTGTGGTGGCTCAAGTGATTTTCGCCAGTACAATGGGCATATTTTTTGCCGCATTGTACCTAAGAACCAAAACGCTGATAATCCCTATAATTGTACATGGTTTTGTAAATTTGACTACCCAGATTGGGGGGGCGTTTATTGATGTTAGTGCCATGTCTCAACCCTATGAAAATAGTGGCGAGGATATGGGAATGGTTATCGTGATGCTGGTGGTAGGAATAATTCACCTAGTGATTGGGCTTGTGCTAATGAGAAAAGTAACGCCGAATAGAGTTGTAGAATCTGAGAGTTGCGCCTAATAAGCATTATGCACGGTCAAAGGCCGGGCGGATTGCCATCCGCCCCTACAAGGGACACGTAAAAAACTATCCATAGAACGTCAACCCGGCGGCCCCACTGCCCTTGACCATTTGGGGTTCGAGTACTATGACATCCGGCGTGAGGGTTTTGGCGACAGTACGGAGTATAAGGTGCGAAACCGTCGACACTCTGCCCCTGACCTTAGCGGGTTCTTAGGGGCGCAGCCCATAAGTTGACTTTTTGTTTCTTTTTGTTCAACGACAAAAAGAAAGCCCGCCCGGCAGGGCATGACCAGTTGGCGGTCTGCGCCAAGATAGAATCGGCGGAACGCCGAACGAAAAGATCAAGGGCCGGGCGATTGATAATCGCCCCTACAAAGGGCAAGGGTCAAGGGCGCGGGACGCGCAGGGGCACGTCCCCTACGAAGAGCAAGAGAAACAACACCATTCACCAACAAAACAAATTTACAAATAGAGAGAGGAAACACACACCATGGCAGACAAAAAGAAAGCAACCGTCACCCCGGCGGCACCGGCGACTGATAAGAAGAAAGCAATCGAAACCGCCATGAGCAAAATCGAGAAAGACTACGGAAAAGGCTCGATTATGCGGATGGGCGACCGGCAGGCGATTAACGTAGACGCCATCTCCACAGGCAGCTTGGCCCTAGACATGTCGCTGGGTATCGGCGGTGTGCCAAAAGGGCGGATTATTGAAATTTACGGCCCGGAATCCTCTGGTAAAACCACACTGGCCCTCCACATCGTGGCCTCGGCCCAGAAAGAGGGGGGCGAGGTGGCCTTTGTGGATGCCGAGCACGCCCTAGAACCCGCCTACGCCAGAGCGTTAGGCGTGGACATTGACAGCCTCATCATCTCCCAGCCGGACACAGGGGAACAGGCGTTGGAGATTACGGAAGTCTTAGTCCGCTCCGGCGCGGTTGACGTGGTGGTTGTGGACTCTGTGGCGGCCCTAACCCCACGGGCGGAGATTGAGGGGAACATGGGCGACTCCAGCGTGGGGGTCATTGCTCGGCTCATGAGCCAAGCGTTGCGGAAACTGGCAAGCTCTATCTCTAAAACCAACTGCGTGGTTATTTTCATCAACCAGCTTCGAGAGAAAATCGGCGTGGTGTACGGCAACCCAGAGACCACACCCGGCGGCCGTGCGCTGAAGTATTTCGCTAGTGTGCGCTTGGATGTGCGCCGGATTGAGACCCTGAAAAACGGCACCGAGATGGTGGGCAACCGCACCAAAGTGCGGGTCATTAAGAACAAAGTGGCCCCGCCCTTTAAGGAAGCGGAGTTTGACATCATGTACGGCGAGGGAATCAGCAAAATCGGCGAAATTGTAGATTTGGGCGTCCGCTTAGAGCTGATTGAAAAAGGCGGATCGTGGTATACCTTGGGTGAGAATCGGTTCCAAGGGAAGGATAATCTAAAAGCCTTCTTAAAAGAAAACCCGGAAGAGGCAGATAAGATTGAGGCCGAGATTCGGGCCAGTGCGGACAAATTGATGACACCCCAAGCAAAAATTGCCGCCAAGGCCGCCGGTCGGGCGGTAGATGTCAGTGCGGAAGAGTTTGACGACGAATAATGAGGATAGCAAGCGTCCAGCCGGGCCGGAAAAAAGGGCGGCACTTTGTGAATCTGGAGGACGGCAGAAGCCTCACCGTGAGCGAGGCGGTACTGGCCCAGTTTTATCTCTATCCCGGCAAAGAGTTAGAAGAGGGCGAGATACAAGAAATTCAAGTAGCCAGTGACCTGCAAGCGGTGAAAGCGAAAGCTTACCGGCTATTAGATCGCCGTGCCATGAGCCGGAACGAGCTAATCCGCAAGCTTGTGGAAAAAGAAGTGGAAGAATCCGATGCGGAAGAGACCGCAGATTTTATGGAAGAAATCGGCCTCATCAACGACGAACACTACGCCGTCACGGTGGTGGAATGCTACGGTGCCAAAGGTTACGGCAGACGGCGGGTAGAGCAGGAGCTTTGGCGGCGGGGGGTTGAAAAAGACCTCTGGGAACAGGCATTGCAAGGGTTACCTGAGGGGGACGATAAGCTAGACCGGTTCATCCAGTCCAAGCTGCAAGGCGAGGTGCCCGACCCCAAAGAGAAAAAGCGGGTGGCGGACGGCTTAATCCGCCGGGGCTTTAGCTGGGACGAGATTTCCGCCGGGTTTGCGCGATATATGGAATCCATAGAAGAGGAATGACACCGAGCTTTCATTCAAAACGTTTCGTCTTTGCGAGGATATGGTTGGCAGTTCAAGGATGACGACGCAGGTGTGCTTTGTCCCACAAGGGTATGGACTCGATGATGTCTCTTTGCAAAAAGGGCGCAAAGAGAAGTCTCGTTCTATGCCCGGCAAGGGGGAAGACGCAGAAATGCCAACCATAGACCGCAAAGAAGGAATGTTTTGAATGGAGGTTCAGTGTCCTATGGCAGATATTTTACTAATCTCATTGGGCTGTGCCAAAAATCAGGTGAACGCCGAAGAGATGCTACACCTACTCACCGCCGCCGGGCATAAAACTGTGGGGTCGGCTTCGCTTGCCCAAGTGGCCATTGTGAACACTTGCGGATTTATTGACGCCGCCAAGACCGAGGCCATTGACCACATCTTAGAGGTGGCAGAACACAAGGGCAAAGGCCGCTTAGAGCGGATTATCGTCACCGGGTGCCTCAGCCAGCGGTACGCCGATGAGATATTTCGTGAGCTGCCGGAAGTGGACGGTGTCCTCGGTACCGGCAGTTACCATGAAATTGTGGATGCGGTAGCGCAAGTGTTACAAGGGGAACAGGTCATGCGTTTCGGCGATATTGATGCCCCCTTAGAAGAGCGGGAACGGGTGATTGTGGACGCCCCCGGTTGGGCGTACCTGAAGATTGCAGAGGGTTGTGACAACGACTGCGCCTATTGTGTCATTCCCAGTCTCCGGGGCCGGTTTCGGTCTCGCAGCATGGAAAGCCTGTTGCGGGAAGCGCGGGGTTTGGTTGCGCAGGGTGTAGGGGAACTGATTCTAGTGGCCCAAGATATCACCCAATACGGCAAGGATTTATATGACGAGCGGCGGCTACCCGCCCTCATCCGGGCCTTGTCCGAGATTCCGGGGCTTCGCTGGATTCGGCTCCATTATCTGTACCCCGATGGGATTGACCAAAAGCTGATCCGGGCCATCCGGGACACGAAACAGGTGGTGCCGTATTTGGACATTCCCATTCAGCATATGAGTGATACCATCCTCACCGCCATGAACCGCCGTACTACCAGTGCAGAGATTCGAGGATTGTTTGAAACGCTCCGGGCGGAGATTCCCGGCTTGGTGCTCCGCACCAGCCTCATCACGGGGCTGCCCGGTGAAGGGGAGGCGGAGCTGGAGGAATTGGCCCAGTTCTTAGAAGAGACAAAAATTGAGCGGGTGGGGGTGTTCCCTTATTCGCCCCAAGAAGGAACCCCGGCGGCCGCCATGCCGAACCGGCCCAGCCTAGAAGAGGCAGAGCGGCGGGCAGAGCTGCTCATGGATTTACAAGCCCGGATATTAGACCGGTTCAACGAGAGCAGGGTAGGGGCCGAGGACATCGTTCTTTGTATCGGGCTTGACCCGGAGGCGGGACTTTACCACGGGCGCAGTTACGCCGAAAGTCCGGAGATTGACGGGCGCATTTGGTTAGATACAGAGGAAGAACTGACCTTGGGTGCATTTTATCATGTCCGATATACAGACCTACAAGACGGTGAAATCATAGGGCGTGTAGAGTGCCCGGTAAGTTCGGAGGAATAGGCAAATGACCACAGCCAGTAAAATTACAATCGTCCGTATTCTGCTCATCCCCGCCTTTATGGCGGTGGCCCTATTAGGGTTTGTGGAGGTGGCTTTGGCTCTGTTTGTCTTGGCCAGCCTTACGGATATGCTGGATGGGTATATTGCCAGAACATATAACCAAATCAGCGATTTTGGGAAATTTATGGACCCGTTGGCGGATAAGCTACTCACTACGGCGGCCCTGCTCCTGTTCGTCCAGTGGGGCCAGATGCCCGCTTGGGTGTTGATGGTGATTCTGGCCCGTGAATTTGCCGTCAGCGGTCTGCGCATGATGGCCGCCGCCACTGGAACCGTGATTGCGGCAGGGGTTAGCGGGAAGATTAAGACGGTTGTGACGTTTATTGCGATTTGTCTCATGCTTACTAGCATTCACGATATGGTGTTGTTTGCAACCATCACCATTGATATCATCGCCATCGTTGCCATGTTATTGACCACAGTCTACTCCGGGGCGGAGTATTTAATCAAAAACTATAAGGTATTTTTAGGAGAAAGCAAACATGACTGATACACCCACGCCAAAAAACAATAGAGCCGCTATGATTGTAATCATAGGGCTGGTGGTTGCCATCATTGCGTTAGTGGTAATCGTGGTGGCACTTTTCCTCAACGTCTCTGCCAACGAGGCAAGGGAGGCCGAGCTTAGAGAAGAGATAGAAATCACCACGATTGACGATGACCCGCCAGAACCAACTGCAACCCCAGAACCCGATAGGGAAGAGGCGGATGACGAGGTAACGCCGGAGACCTATGGGGATACAGTTACCGTAACCGTTGATATCCATGTAGAGGAATCGGCGATACAAGGTGATGGCATTTACCTCCTGTCCACTGATCGGGAAGAACTCACCGTGACCCGAATCAGCACAGCCGGGGGAGACGTAGAGACGATCACAGTTCCTTGGAGCGGCTGGTGGCCTTGGATTGAGGCGTTTTCCGTTACCGATGATGGGACATTCCTCTTTTTAGCTTTAGAATTTGATATAGATACCGATGAGGACATCTATCTCTTAGCGGAATATGACGTGACGACAGGCACCCTGACCTATCAGGACGTGACAGCGGCACTGCACATTAACCCTGACGACCCGTGGCTTGCCTCCGCTGTGTTTGATTTGGTGGGGAATCTAATCTACTCTGTCTGGGATGACGATATGGAAGAGCTCTTCTTTGTACTGGGCCGGGACGGTAGCTCTCGTGGCGAAATAGAGCTAGGGGAGTTTGCGACATTCCAATCGCCAGCACGGATGCGGGACGGTCAAATGGTTCTATTCGGCAGAGACCAGTCGGAAGAACGCAGAGGGGACTCTCTGATGGGAATTGACATTGAGACGGCAAGCCTATCGGACGAATTATTCTTAAACGACAGAGATACCCGCATGACCATCTGGCAGACCTATAGTGCGGCGTCCGACTCGCCCTTTGATTTATATGTAGACATGATGATGATGGGAGCAGGCAATATCATACTCTATGGCCTCGACTTGGCCGCAGGAGAGCTAACGCCTTTGTTTGATTGGGAAGAGCTAGAGATTATCCCTGACTGGGGCGACATGGTATTCTTCTTGGCGGACGGACGGCTTGCAATCGTAGAACGCCAAAGCCAGCGGGACAACTTCTGGGCGGATGTGACGATTTTTATGCCCTAGGCGGAACAGTATGTGAAACCGGCCCATATACATCTCTTTTGGGAGTGTATATGGGCCGGTTTTTATTACTTTTCTTTTGTCAGCTCAATCTTACCGTGTTCCTTCTCATATGCGGCGATAGACCGCAACATGAGCTGAATCAACTGACTATTGGCAGAGCGCCCATGATATCCGCACACATAGCGGAATTTTGCCAGTATTTCAGCATCGACCCTGAGTCCGAAGCTTTTTTCGTTTTCTTTTTTCATGTAATTAGATGCACCCCCTTAAAACGAGTTCATAATAACTTCATTTTAAGTCCGTTTTGTGTTATAATGCAAAAATAGCGTTAAAACAAGCTTGTTTTAACGCCAAATATAAAAGGGGGATATACATTATGCCAGCTACTTTGAAAGATATCCTAGACATCAAGTTACAAACCGAGATGCACGAGCCATCCCAGTTGTTTAGTCAGAGTTTTATAGAGGATATTTATTCGATTCTCACCCTCAACGAGTGGAGTGATGAGCGATTGCTTCGGCTGATTGAGGTGCCCAATTTGCTAACAACATTAGCCCATGCGCTGCATGTTGACGATTTGTTTGCCGAGTTTTTTGAGCGGAGGGTGCGAGAGTTGGTTTTGGGGTTGGGTTAGGCTGGTTCTGTCGAGTGATTGGGATAGGGCAAAGGGATTGTTCTTGACAACCCCGCTGTCCCAGTGCTATAATAACACAAACTGAATCACAGCAAACCGATGAAGCGGAAGTAAAAACAGTAGATGCGCATTACAGAGAGTCTGGGGAATTAGCTGAGAGCCGGGCAGAATGCAGACTGTTAAATGGGTCGCTGAGGGCATGGTCAAAGGTGCGTTTGCGCCGAGTATACCATGACGTGAGGGCATACGTCAGTTGCCGGGGGTATTTCGTACCCCGCAGAGTGTACGGCTTTTGCCGTAAATCAAGGTGGCACCGCGGATCAAGTATTCGTCCTTGGTAGAGGGATTTCCTCTGCCAAGGATTTTTCATTTTTTTAAGGAGGACAACCACATGGAAACAAACAACACAGGCAGATTCGGCCCCTTTGGCGGGCAGTATGTCCCAGAGGCACTAATGCCGACACTGCAAGCACTAGACCAAGCGTATCAGAGGCACAAGGCAGACCCAGCGTTTCAAGCAGAGTTGCGGGCGTTGCACAACACCTACACCGGGCGACCGTCTCTGCTGTATTTTGCAGAGAAGATGACAGATGACTTAGGCGGGGCCAAGGTTTACCTCAAGCGAGAGGACTTGAACCACACCGGTTCACACAAGATCAATAATGTGTTGGGGCAAGTGCTGTTGGCGAAAAAGATGGGCAAGACCCGTGTTATTGCCGAGACCGGGGCGGGGCAGCACGGGGTGGCAACGGCCACTGTGGCGGCCCTGATGGGGTTAGAGTGTGAGGTGTTCATGGGCAAAGAGGACACCCAGCGGCAGGCCTTAAACGTGTTCCGCATGGAACTGTTGGGGGCAAAAGTCCACGCTGTCACCAGCGGCACGCAGACCCTAAAAGATGCGGTCAATGCGGCCATGCAGGAGTGGGTAATGCGCATGGACGATACCCATTACGTGGTAGGTAGCGTGGTGGGGCCGCACCCGTTCCCGGTTATGGTGCGGGACTTTCACCAGATTATCGGGGAAGAGATTCGAGCGCAGATGCTAGAAGCCGAGGGGCGTTTGCCCGATGTGGTTTTGGCCTGTGCCGGTGGCGGCTCGAATGCCATTGGGGCGTTTTATGATTTTATTGACGAGCCCGGTGTACGGCTGATTGGCTGCGAAGCGGCAGGGCGGGGAACCGACACCCCGGAACACGCCGCCACCATCACACTGGGCAGTCCGGGGATTTTCCACGGTATGAAATCCGTGTTTTGTCAGGACGCAGACGGTCAAATTGCTCCGGTCTATTCCATCTCGGCGGGCCTAGACTATCCCGGCATTGGCCCGGAACACGCCCATTTGGCCACATCCGGTCGGGCCGAATATGTGCCGGTGACAGACGATGAGGCGGTGGCGGCGTTCTCTTATCTGGGCTGTATGGAGGGGATCATCCCCGCCATCGAAAGTGCCCATGCAGTGGCACACGCCATCAAGCTGGCCCCCACGTTGGGGAAAGACAAGATTATGGTCATCAATCTATCCGGCAGAGGCGACAAAGACGTGGCCGCCATTGCACGGTATCAGGGGGTAAATATTCATGAATAGGATTCAACAAGTATTTGACAGCAAGCGGGCGATCATCCCCTTCGTCACCGGCGGTGACCCGGATATTCAAACAACCGAGCGGCTGATCCTCGCACTGGCAGAGGCCGGGGCAGACATGATTGAGATTGGCATCCCATTCTCCGACCCTGCGGCTGGCGGCCCTGTTCTGCAATTGGCAGAAGAGCGGGCCCTCACTGGGGGTTGTCGGGTGGCAGAACTGTTTGAACTGGTCGCCCGTGTGCGGGAGCAGGTTACGATACCGCTACTGTTTCGCAGTTACATTAACCCCATCTTCGTTTACGGCCCAGAGCGGTTCATGTCAGACTGCGCCCGGTACGGGATTGACGGTGTGGTAGTGCTCGATCTCCCCTTTGAAGAGCAAGGCGAGATAAGGGCGGCTTGTAAAGCCCATGGGATTTTACAAGTCAGCACCATCTCTCCTGCGCCAGTCGAGCGGCTACAGAAAATTGCCAAAGCGGCGGAGGGGTTCCTCTATTGCATCGGCGACTTCGGGGCGGTGGAACAAAGTGTTCGACAGGTGACAGAAATACCTATCGTGGCAGGATACGGCGCTCCCGGTGCCGAGACTGCTAACGGGGTAGTCGTGGACACTGCCATCGTGGAATTGGTCGCAGAGTTGGGGCGTGATAGCGTGGCAAGCGTTGTGGGGTTGTTGCAGGGGTTGCGGTAGGGGAAAGCAAAAACTGCCATATAAGCAAAAATGCAATAAATAAATTTCCCTCTTGCATTTTTGCGCGGAATATGGTATCCTTTCTCTAATGTTTTCTATTCTAAATAAAAGTGAAGGTGACGGGTATGATACAGAAAAAAATCAAAAAGGTACTGGTGGCCAACCGGGGTGAGATTGCGATCCGGGTATTTCGGGCCTGTGCGGACTTGGGGATTAAAACAGTTGCGATTTACTCTCAAGAGGACGCATACAACCTCTTTCGCACCAAGGCGGATGAGGCGTATTTGATTGGAGAAAACCAGACGCCGCTGGGTGCCTATTTAGATATTGACACCATTATCCACTTAGCGAAAACGAAGAATGTAGACGCCATTCATCCCGGTTATGGGTTTCTGTCGGAGAATGCCAAATTTGCAAGAGCTTGCGAAGAAAATGGCATAATCTTTATCGGGCCGCCCTCTCATATATTAGAGAAAATGGGCGACAAGCTAAACGCCAAAGAGATTGCAAAGGCCTGTAACGTGCCCACCATCCCCGGTAGTGAAGAGCCGTTAGTCGGCACAGAGGATGCCGTGGCACGGGCAGAAGAGTATGGCTATCCCGTCATTCTAAAAGCCGCCGCCGGTGGCGGCGGTCGGGGGATGCGCCGGGTCAATAACGCAGACGAGCTAAAAGCAGCGTTTCCGCTGGTACAGAGCGAGGCCCTGAAGTCCTTCGGCAATGGCGATATCTTTATGGAAAAATATCTGGTAGAGCCGAAGCATATCGAAATCCAGATTTTGGCGGATAAGCACGGCACCGTGTACCACCTGTTTGAGCGGGACTGTTCACTACAGCGGCGGTACCAGAAAGTCATTGAAATTGCCCCTGCTGTAAGCCTACCGGAACATGTGAAACAGGCGCTATATAAAGATGCGGTGGCATTGGCGAAACATGTAGATTATGTAAACGCTGGAACGTTTGAATTTTTGGTAGACCGGGACAACAACCACTACTTTATTGAGGTCAACCCTCGTGTCCAAGTAGAGCACACCATCACGGAAGTTATCACCGGGATCGACATTGTACAGACCCAAATCCTAGTGGCCGAGGGGCATAAGTTTAGCGACCCGGAAATCAACATCCCCAGCCAAGAGGATATTAAAATGCACTCTGTGGCTATCCAGTGCCGGGTGACCACAGAAGACCCTCGCAATAACTTTGCGCCAGACGTGGGCAGAATTTCCGTCTACCGTTCTGGTAGCGGGAACGGTGTGCGGCTGGATGCCGGTAACGCCTATACTGGTGCTGTGATTTCACCTTATTATGACAGCCTATTAGTCAAGGTCACGGCCTTTGATCGCTCGTATGAGCGGGCCACCAGAAAAGCCCTCCGGGCCATTAACGAGATGCGGATTCGGGGCGTGAAAAGTAACATCCACTTCCTGAGCAACATCATGTCCCATCCCAAATTTGCCGTGCTGGATTGTCACGCCACCTTTATTGACGACACGCCGGAACTGTACGAGTTCGCCGACCCGAAAGACCGGGCCACGAAGGTGCTGAACTTCATCGGGAACACCATAGTCAACCCGAAACTTGGCCCGAAACCGAACCTTGGGCGGGGCCTGACTGTGCCGAAAGCCACAGGGGAGAAACGGTCGGGTCTCAAGCAACTGCTTGACGAAAAAGGGCCGGAGGCCGTGCGGGATTATTGTTTAGATAGCAAAAAACTCTTGCTGGCCGACACCACATTGCGGGATGCCCACCAGTCGCTGTTAGCGACCCGTGTCCGCACACGGGACATGATGGGCATCGCCGACCATGTGGCCACCGCCATGCCGGACTTGTTCGCCCTAGAGATGTGGGGCGGTGCCACCTTTGACGTGGCCTATCGGTTCCTCCACGAGTCCCCGTGGACACGGTTGGAACTGCTGCGGGAGAAGATTCCAAACATCCCCTTCATGATGTTGTTCCGGGGCGCCAATGCTGTGGGGTATACCAATTATCCAGACAATGTGGTGCGGGAGTTTATCCGGCAATCCGCCAAATCCGGCATTGACGTGTTCCGGGTCTTTGACTCTCTCAACTGGATACCCAATGTAGAGGTGTCCATTGACGAAGTGTTAAAGCAAAACAAGGTGGCAGAGGGGTATATCTGCTATACCGGTGATATCTCTGACCCGAAGCGGGATAAGTACAACCTGCAATATTACGTCAACCTTGCAAAAGAGATGGAACGCCGGGGTGTTCATATTCTTGGGATCAAGGACATGGCGGGTCTGTTAAAGCCCTATGCGGCCTATAAATTGGTGTCTACGTTGAAGCAAGAGGTGGGGTTGCCTATCCACTTCCACACCCACGACACCAGCGGCAACGCAGTAGCCGCCGCACTGAAAGCGGCGGAAGCCGGTGTGGACATTGTGGACGGTGCCATTGCGTCCCTGTCGTCTATCACCAGCCAGCCCTCACTCAACGCCATTGTGGCGGCCATGGAAGGGCAAGAGCGTGACACGGGCCTATGTGACGAGAAACTACTGCCCATCTCTGACTACTGGAACAATGTGCGGAAGCTGTACGGTACATTTGAAGCCGACCTGACCGCACCGACGACGGATATTTATAAGTACGAGATTCCCGGCGGACAGTACTCCAACCTCAAGCCGCAGGTAGAAAACCTCGGCCTTGGTCACCGGTTCCAAGACGTGAAAGAAAAGTATAAGGAAGCAAACGAGATTCTGGGTGATATTGTGAAGGTAACGCCATCCTCTAAAATGGTGGGCGATTTAGCCATCTTCATGGTGCAAAACGACCTAGATGCGGCCAATATTGTAGAGCAGGGTAAAAATCTCGCCTTCCCCGACTCTGTGGTGAGCTATTTCGAGGGCATGATGGGCCAACCCCAAGGCGGGTTCCCGAAAGAATTGCAACAAGTGGTACTCAAAGGCAAAGCGCCCATCACCTGCCGCCCCGGTGAGTTGTTAGAGCCGGTGGACTTCGACAAGCTCAAAGCGGAAATTGCGCCGTTTTGCCCGAACGCCACCATGCAAGACATGGTGTCTTACTGCATGTACCCCAAGGTGTTCCAAGATTTCCACAAATTCTTACAAGAGTACGCCGACCTTACCGCCATGGACACGTCTGTGTTCTTCCACGGTCTTGCCCCCGGTGAGGTGACACAGGTGGAGATTGAGGACGGGAAAACCCTGTTCATCAAACTAATCAGCATCGGCGAGCTAGACGAGCAGGGGAACCGCAACATTGTGTTTGAACTAAACGGCATCCTCCGTGAAGTCACCGTATTCGACCAGAGCCAAGGCGGCACCGTGAAAACCCAAGTCATGGCGGACCCGGCCAATCCGTTAGAAATCGGGGCCAGCATCCAAGGCATGGTCAGCCGTGTACACGTCAAGCCCGGCGACCCGGTGAAGGCCAATCAGGTAATTGCCGTCATCGAGGCCATGAAGATGGAGACCACGGTTGTGGCCCGTGCGGATGGGGTGATTGATGAGATTGTGGTGAAAGAAGGCCAAGCTGTAAAGGCTGGAGAGCTGATTATTCGGATGCAACCATAGGTCATTTGTGCAGAGAGAGCAAGGGGACACCTTGCTCTCTCTTTCGTGTTTGCGGCATCAATGACGTGATAGCTTCCTCGAAACCTCCTAAAATAACTTGCCTACTGTCCGGCTTTGCGATATACTAGACAGCAAGCTTATCCAGATGGAGGATTCCATGGTTTATTTGCTTACGTTTTTAGAGGGTATTTTGGCGTTCCTGTCCCCCTGTGTGTTGGCGTTGCTCCCGGCGTATGTATCCTACTTTGCCGCTGGGGAGGCGGGGCTGAAGCGTACGAGGAAAAATGCAATCGGGTTTTTCTTGGGACTGGTGATTACCTTTGTGGCTTTGGGTGCGTTGTTGGGCTTCCTCGGCGCACGACTGCCCGGCCGACCGATTGAGGTTGTAGGCGGGGCGTTTCTGGTGCTGTTCGGCCTGCACTACATGGGGCTATTTCACCTGCCGTCTCTGGCTAAGTTTCGGGGGAAACAGCTCTCGTCAGAGCGGTTGTCTACCCTTACCTTCCCTTGGGCGGTGGTTTTTGGAATCGTGTTTGCCCTGTGCTGGACACCTTGCGTGGGGCCGTTTTTGGGGGCCGCACTGATGAAGGCCGCCATAGCGGGCAATGTGATGGAGGGGACGGCGCTGTTACTCCTGTTCGCCCTCGGGTTGGGCCTACCGTTTTTCGTATCGGCCCTACTGTTAGACCAGCTCAAAGGCGTTTTCCAGGCGATCCGCAAACACGCTGTCATTATCCAGCGGGTGGCCGGGGGATTGTTGATTGTCATCGGCATTACGATGGTACTGGGCCTTTACGGTCAGTTGATACATCAGATTATGTAGCGATTAGTAGAAAGGACGGTTTTACACCATGCAAATGATCACCCTATCAAACCCACAACATCAAATCCACATGTCAAAATTAGTCGTCGGCCATGCGGGATGCAAAGACCTCTCGTTCCTCCACTCGTACTTAGACACCTACTTAGACATCGGCGGAAACTGTATCGACACCGCACGGCTCTACGATGACGGCATTGCCGAGCGCATCGTGGGCGACTACATGAAAACAAAACAGCGGGACAAAGTTGTTATCGTGACCAAATGCGCCCATTTCGACCCCAATTTTTACCCCATTCGGCACCGGGTGTCAGAGGCGGATATCCGCTTTGATATAGAAACCAGCCTGCGAGAGTTGGGCACGGACTATATTGACGTGTTGTTTTTACATCGAGACGATATTAGGCGCCCGGTAGAGGCAATTATGCCGGTTTTGCACCAGTTGGTGACAGACGGCAAAGTCCGTATCCTCGGTGCCTCAAACTGGACCGCTGGGCGTATCCAAGCGGCCAATGCCTTTGCCGCAGAACATGGCCTGACCCCATTTTCGGTCAGTCAAGTCCACCACTCTCTGGCACTGACCACCGCCGCACAGAGCGGGGATTTATCCCATGTGATTATGGATGACATTGAGTATTCTTGGTACAAGGACGAAGCGTTCCCAGTGATGGCATGGTCGTCTACGGGGAAAGGATTTTTCTCCAAACAGGCAGCCGGTGTCCCCGTTACCAGGTCGGTACAGCGGTACTACGGCTGGCTAGAAGAAAACTTCCGGCGGGTAGAGCGTGCGAAAGCGCTTGCCGCAAAACGCAACGCCACCGTGGGGGCGGTTGTCTTGTCGTACCTTATGAGCGATGAAGCGGTTCCCACCGCAGCAGCGGCGGCGTTTTCCAAGCAACAGCAGTTCGATGAGGCGTTAGAGGCGACGAGGTTGCACTTGACGGAAGAGGAGCGGCAGTTCTTGGCGGGGAGATAGCGGAGTTGGTGTCTTGCCCTTGTTCTGATATAGAAATCGGTTGCGCCGGAAAGAGGGCGCAACCGATTTTGTTGTCTGTAGGCGAATAATGAACGCCCCCCTTATTTTTATTAGTAACCTTGCCTTCAAAACGAAACTCACTCATGCGGTTGCCCTCCTTTGTCAAGTTGCTCATCAAGCTCTTTTCTAAGTAACTCCATATTATTGGAAGCTATCTTCGTATGGGGATGTTCCTTGTCCAGAATTTTTTCCAAAACAACCAAAGCTTTCTGATACCATTTAAGTGCCTTGGGATAATTGCCCTGATTATGATATACGCCCGCAATGTTGTTATAGGAGGTGGCGGTATCGGGATGTTCTGTGCCCAGAACCTTTTCGTAGATATCCAAAGCTTTGTAGTACCATTCAAGTGCCGTGGGGTAATCGTCCTGCTTATGATATACAGCCGCAATATTGTTATAGGAGGTGGCGGTACTGGGATGTTCTGTGTCCAGAACCTTTTCGCGAATATCCAAAGCTTTGTAGTACCATTCAAGTGCTGTTGGGTAATCGCCCTGCTTATGATATACAGTTGCAATATTGTTATAGGAGGTGGCGGTATGGGGATGTTCTGTGTCCAGAACCTTTTCGCGAATATCCAAAGCTTTGTGGTACCATTCAAGTGCTGTTGGGTAATCGCCCTGATATTCATGAAGGCGGGCAATATTATGCAATAAATATGCTATAGCTTCATTTTCTTCTTGCATAAAATATTGTGCAACACTTTCACCAAATGGCAAAATCGGAAGCCTGCTTGTAAAAACGTCTGTTTCATCAAAATCCAAATCATTTCCAATCATGCCCACTAATTCGGCACATTCCAGATAGGTTGGCTTGGCTTCGCACAGCACAACATCGGAAATCACCTGATGCATATAAAAGCCCATGTCTGTTTTTATGAGCCAAGCTTTATCAGCAAGGTCATTCAAAATGTCGGGGCTATCTTGTTCAAACCACTGTTCCGCATACGCAAACGCCAAAGGTTGCGGCGGAAACAGCGCAAACTGTTGCAATACGGAACGCTCTTCATCGCTGATTTCTGATAAATCAAACAGTAGGGATAAATGCTCGTTAAATTTCTTTTTGTCAACCGTCTGCCTGATCTCCGACAAGTCAAACCCATTTTTATTCAGCTTTTCAAGCAGTGTTGCATCAGTCAGATTGGCACGTTTGGCCGTTTTCGCAAGTAGCGTGACCACAATGGTAAGGCGGGCTGCCCGCCTCACAATTTGCCGGATGATTTCATCCTCATGGCTTGTCCTGTCGCATAGTTCTTTGTAAATATCAATACAGTCCTCTTCGGGAAGTTCTCCAATCGGGACGGTTGTTATATTGCCGTGGTGGGTTGTTTGCCTGGAAGTGAGAATGATATTACAGGCCAGGGCATCCAGTTCCAGTTTGTCTGTTTCGGAAATGTCATTCATATTATCAATAAACAAGAGCAATGATGTGGACAATTCGTTGATATGGCGTTTCGTCTGTTTAAAATTTTCTTCCAAATCGGTAATTTCACATGTTGCCCCAAACTTGCCGTATAACGTTTTTTTCATATTCTCATCAAACACAATCCAGCCGATGTGTTTGATGACACCATCTGTTTCGTTAAATTCATGGAACAGTTTTTTGCAAATCTCAGACTTGCCGATCCCGCCCATCCCATTTACAAGCACTAATTTCACATTTTGTTTAATGTGTTTTTTTATGTTGGCAAGCTCTGTTTCCCGCCCGACAAAATGTGCGGCAGGCGGGGGCGCAGAGTCGATGGTCACGATTTTGGGCAAAGGTTTTTCAGCGGACATATGCATATGATAGTTATTATCGCCATTATGAATGTCGCCCTCGTTTTTATTCACAGTCTTTCCGAACTTGAATATGCTCATATTGTTGCCTCCATCTTGTACTGTATCTGTTTGATAGCCGGACCGTCCGTGCCGGAAAATGGAATACCTCGAATATAAAAGCCATGCGCCTATTCTACCATGGGTTCTGCCAAATTTCTACCCTTACGGACATTTTGCCGCACAAAAACCAACTACACCGATGCACATCAATCATCAATAACAATTTATCGTTTTTCAATAAATAATTGTTGACAAATGGAAATCCATGTGATACAGTACTCCCATTGAAGGGGGTATTTTTTATGAAGAAACATAGTTTTGTCCATTACTTAACCAAAATTCTAATTGACTTGATGTTCTACGCCGGAATTGTAACCTGTATCGTCCTGCCGTTCCTGATGCCGCAGGCCTTGGACTTTTTCAGCTACTCGCAAGAGGTGCGGTGGCTGTTTACCGTGGTCTTGTTGGCGGCGGGCCTGTGTGCCATTTACATCTTGTTCCAGTTAAAGGCCATTTTTAAGACCTTGCTGGTGGGGGATCCGTTTGTCTATGGCAATGTGTCTTGTTTGAGAAAGTGCGGAACAGCAAGTTTTTTGATTGCGCTGATCTTCCTTGTCAGAATGGTATTCGGCGTGACGTTGGGGGCGGCCTTGGTGGTTGCCATCTTCTCCCTGTTGGGGCTGTTTTCTTTCACCCTCAAGGATGTGTTCAAACAAGCGGTGGCCTTCAAAGAAGAAAATGATTGGACGGTGTGAATATGCCAATTATTGTGAATTTAGACGTGATGATGGCCAAGCGGAAAATTGGCCTGATGGAACTGGCAGTAAGGGTCAATCTGACCCCGGCCAACCTGTCTATCCTGAAAAACGGCAAGGCAAAGGCTGTCCGCTTTTCTACCTTAGAGGAAATTTGCAGAGCCCTGTCGTGCCAACCGGGCGACATTTTAGAATTTACGGAGGAATAGAACATGGAACGCACCGAATGGAAGGAACACATGGAAACGCCGGAGCTGCCGGAACGGCCGGATATTGCCGCCGGCCTAAAGCTAAAATTAGTGGGCTATTTGCTCTTGACCGCAGTGAGCGTGAGCCATTTGATTTTAGTCCCCCATGCCGGGATTAGTGCATTGGTTTTTGTGGCGTTACAAGGGATTTGCCTGTTTTTCATCGTGCCGCGGAAAACGCCGCTTCTTATGCTGGTGCCCATTGCGATTCTCGCTTTAAACGCCTTTTTGAGCGCAAACAACATTTGGCGGGTGCCCAATCTGGTTGTGGCACTGGTCTTGTATAACGTGATGGCCGTTTGGCTTATGCAGAATCTGGGCCTCGGTCAAACCCTGCCCCGGTTTTTGCAACATATCAGTACACACATATTTGGCGCGCTGCGGCATATCGGTCTCCCTTTCCGTTGGGGGGCCGAGACGCAAAAAGCGCATACGCCCATTATAAAACGGGTGTGTATCGGGATTGCCATCTCGATTCCGCTTTTGGCGTTCCTGTTGTTCATGCTCTCCATGGCGGATGAAATTTTTGCACGGACACTGGAAGATTTTATAGACTGGGCATCCCAGTTGGTGGAATTGGACACGATGATTCGTATCGGAATCGGACTGTTAGTGGGCCTCTATCTGTTTGGCTCGCTGTACGGTGTGTTTATCCACCAGAAGCGAGAGGCGGCAGAGGCCAGAGTGCGGCGGGGGGACTTGATGATTTTAAACATCGTGTTAGTCTCTGTGCTCGTGGTCTATACTCTTTTTGTAATCATCCAGTTCCGGTATCTGTTCGCCCAGCCGGACAACCTGCCTTATGGTCTCAACTTTGTCCACTACGCCAGACGCGGCTTTTTTGAGCTATTACTGTTAATGGGTGTTAACATTTTGTTTATCCTGATTGCCGTCTGGTTGACGAAAGCGCAGACGGGGATATGGGCGAAGGTGACAAAGGGACTCTGCCTGTACCTCTGTGCCATTACGGTGGTGCTTTTGATTTCTTCGTTTTATCGTATGTGGCTCTACGGCTCTGACGATGGGTTGACGCGATTGCGGTTTTTGGTCTTTGGATTTCTTTTCTTTGAGGCGATTGGGCTGCTGTTTACGTTTGTCTATATTATTCGCCCCAAATTCAATATCATTGCCGTTTATTGCGTTGTTGCGTTGGCGTATTACTTAGTGTTAAACCTCGTCCCCATGGATCGGATCATTGCCCGAGAGCAAATTGACCGCTATTTTGAAACCGGTCAAGGCGGCATCCATTATGCCATGACCTTGTCCCCGGATGCGGCCCCGGAAGTGGAACGGCTTCTTGCAAGTGAAAACCCCGACACACGGGCACTTGCAGAACGGTACCTAGAGCGGATGGAAAACATGGCCAGCACCCGCACAGACTGGCGGCAATGGAACCGTGCTGTCGAGCGAGTGCGGTAGTGGGATAAAAGTATAGAAGCCCCCAGAAAACAGCAAAACCGGTTGTGCCCGCAAGCACAACCGGTTTTGATAGAATATGGTTGCAAAAACTCGAACGCTGCGATATACTGTTTGTAAAAATAAAAGGGGAGACGAAGGATGATAACGAAGTGGATATCCCGTAAGCTTGCAAAAACAGTGATGGTTTGCATCATATTGTTCAGCGTAATGTTAAACGCACTCCCGAATGCTGTAGCCGTGTCGTCTGACGATGTGGATCATGCTGTCCCGCTGCCCTTCACTGATGTAAGCCCTGAGAACTGGTTTTATGAGCAAGTCCGCTCTGTGTTTGAGCAGGGTCTGATGACCGGCACAGGGGAGTTGGAATTTAGCCCCAACATGCGTGTCACAAGAGCGATGGTGGTGCAAGTCCTCTATAATCGCAACGATAGGCCAAACATTACAGGATTTGTAAACCCCTTTACCGATGTAGCCGTAGGTGCGTGGTACCACGATGCGGTGGTCTGGGCAGTCACCCGCAATGTAGTACACGGTTTAGGTGACGGTACCTTTGCCCCCGGTGACGATATCACAAGGGCACATTTGACAGTTATCTTAAACAATTATGCTGGCTTTGCAAGACTGGAGTTACCCCCACGGCGGGACAGTCAGCCCTTTGCTGATTATATGGACATCCGCAACTACGCAAAGGAAGCCATCGACCGCTTTTTCAGGGCAGGGATTATAAACGGCACGCCATACGGCAAATTTTACCCCCAAGGCAACGCCACGAGAGCCGAATTTGCGACTATGTTGTCCCAATTTGTGAGATATAGCGAAAACCTGCCCGGTGGTGGGGGCGGTGATTTTGCGGCACCGCCCTATGGCTATGTGCAAACGCCCGACGGTTGGAAACCCATTCCGCCCGATCCGCCGACTGAACCACCCAAGCCGCAGCCCGAGCCGCCCGGCGATGATAATTATGCAGTTCCGCCCTACGGTGTTCCCTGCTGTTGTGATGATTATTCACTCCCGGCATACGGCTTCCCCGATTGTTGTTGCGATGATGTTGCAATGCCGGAATACGGCTTCCCTTGTTGGGTAGAGTAATACAGCGGGAGGACACATATGGAATATAGACCCCTAACCGCCGTGTGGGAAGTTACCATGGGCTGTAATATGCGGTGCGGGCACTGCGGCTCTTCCTGTGAAGAGCGGTTGCCCGGTGAGCTCACCACCCATGAAGCACTTTCGCTGGTTGACCAGATTGCAGACTTAGGGCTCAAATGGATTACGCTTTCAGGTGGAGAACCGCTGATTCGGGCAGATTTACCGTTGTTGATAGAAAAATTCGTATCCCGTTCGGTGGCGGTCAATATCATATCCAATGGCTGGTTTATAGATGCGGATATGGCGCAAACATTAAAAGCATCCGGCGTTTCTACCGTGGCCATCAGTATAGACGGCACAAAAAAAGTGCATGACAGCATCAGAAAGCCCGGTTCTTTTCAGCGCATCAGAGAAGCGGTTGCTCACTTGAAACATGCAGACGTCACAGTGGGGGCGGTTACGACCCTTTCTAAGCAAAATATTGCCCTGTTGCCCAAACTGCGCCGCATACTGGTGGACATGGGCGTGGATTTATGGCAAGTGCAGTTGGGCCAGCCCATGGGCAATTTCAAGGAAAGCCCTAGTTGGGTGCTGGGCCCGGAACAAGTACCCGATATCATTGATTTTTGTATTGAGACCGCAATGGCAGGGGAGATCAAGATATTCCCTGCTGATTGTATTGGATATTATTCCGAGAAAGAAACGCTAATCCGGCAATATGCCGGGATAGGCGGCCCTGCGTCCATCTGGAGTGGCTGCAATGCCGGGATGCGTAATTTTGGTATCTTACATAACGGTGATATTTTGGGCTGTACATCCATCCGGGAAAAGGCTTTTATCGAAGGGAACATTCGGGAAAAGACGCTGTCCCAAATCTGGTCGAACCCGGAGGGGTTTGTTTGGTACAGAAACAGCTCAAAGGCACAGCTTTCTGGCGATTGTGCCATTTGCATCTACGGAAGCAAGTGTCTGGGCGGCTGTTCCAACACGCGCCTGACCATGAATGGCGATATCTATTCTGAAAATCAATATTGTGCGTATAATATCACCCTTAAAAGGTTGCGAGAATGCCTCTTGCAAGAAACGGATGTCCAGTGGCTGGTTGCACAAGCGGAACAAAGCCTTGCAAATCATGAGTTCCAAACGGCAGCGTTTTTGACAGACCGTGCGTTGATGATTCAGCCGGATGCGAAGAGGGCTTTGGCAATAAAAGGCTTCGCCGAATTTATGTGCGGCAACTATGCCTTGTGCGAACACGTCAACAGGACAGTGTTAGAGCTTGACCCGGATGACACCTACGCCATAAAAGGGTTGGGGCTTGCACTGCATAAACAAGGAGATTCTGTTGGCGGCTTAGAACTCCTCGAAAAAGCCGCAAGCATGACCAACTACGCCGACGCAGACGTGATGCATGATTTAGAGTTTGTGCGGCGGGAGATAGAGAAAGCATCTCTGGAATAATGATAATACACATCCCCCAAGGCTTCCTAGAAGCCTTGGGGGATGTGTTCGTTTCTAATACCGATTGCCCTGTTATCTCAACTCATAAATCGAAATCCGACCGCTGGCTGTCGAAAGTTCAAATTGCGCTCCTTCGCCGCCGTGGGTGATAATTGGGATATTACTGCTAAATCTGCCTGAGCCGGTGGAGTGCTGTACAGAAATTGCTTCCCCGCCCGGTACGGTGATTGTAATTCTGCCGGATGTGGCGTGGGCGGTCAAGCTGTCTGGGACAACCCGGCTTGTGAGTTCAATCCGCCCTGAAACACTCCGGGCATTGACTGTATCAAAGCTACCGGAAAGATCGTGCCTGCCGGAGGTTGTCTGTGTTTGCAGTCTTCCCACCTCCGTGTTGAAGGCTTCGATGCGCCCTGATACGGTTCTCAGTGTGCCTTCCTCTGCCTGCACGCCGGAAAGTTCAATTCTGCCGGAAGTGGTAGAGGCGTTTAACGACTGTGTAGTGATGCCCCGTAGCTCAATCCGGCCAGACGTGGTGCTGATTGCAACATCATTTGCGCCAATGTTACTGACATCAACCCGCCCGGAAACTGTATTGACGTGAAAGTCCTCAAAATTCTCACTTAGTGTCCGTGGTATCAGGATTTCAAGTTGTTTGGTCAGATTCACATGCAACATGCGCCGTTCGGAAAATCGGATTGTAAGCGTATCGCCGTCTGTACCGAGTCCCATGGCTTCGCCGTCCCGTAAATTCCGCCGGGCAAACTCTGTGATTTGGATGTCATTGCCGTCATGTGTCCCGATGTACACTCTGCCCGATGTCCAGTCCACGTCTAAGGAGCTGATATTGTCAGCGGGGACACTGTGGCTTCCAACGACATCAAAGGTTCCGACGCCGAACATATCAAAGCCAAACCCGATATTAAATATTCCGCCAACCAGAAGCCAGACGATAAGACCCAAAAGCGCCAAAGCACTAATTGTCCAGCAGATGATGGTTACAAGTTTCGTCTTTTTCACTTAGCTTACCTCCCATTATGTCGCATGGTAGAAAAGATGCTAATTAACGACTCTACAAGCCCACCGACAATGAAGATCACCCAAGTAATATACCACGCGCCTGTCGTAAAGCTGATGACAAAATACAGCACCAGAATCAGTGACCACAAAGCGGAAGAGATTGCGCCGCGCATTTGTTTTTGGTCTTTTGTATCCGATTGCCACTCGCGGAATTCTTCCACCATGGTGTCTTCTTCTTTGAAGTATTTCGGCTTTGTCATATGATTATAGATTAAAAGGCCGGTTGCCGCCGCTGCCATCACAATGAATATCGGAATCCCGATGAATTCTGCGCCGCCGCTGCCGATCACTTCAAAAATGATGATGGGCAACACACTGAGGATGTATATCATGACCGCAACCGCAGTCAACAGGGCTGATTTACGTCTGGCTTTTTCAAATAACTCTTGCTCTGGTTCCGAACGGAAGCCTTGTTCTAATTGCCGTATCAATGTACCCACATCTCCAATCCCCGCAATGGCGATATTAAAGGCCGCCTCGGGCGTTTTTCCCTCAGCTAAGAGGTCTTTGTATTTGTCTTCTAAGTTTTGTATCATCTCTTCTTTGAGTTCAATTGCTTTTCTTGTGGGCTTTGTGTCTTCAAACAGCCCTTCAACGTACCTGCGTAGTTTTGTTTCCATTATTCATTCTCCTCCACTTGAATTAGTTGATCAATCATGCCTTTGGCACTTTTCCATTCCGCCATCAGCGTTTTGTAGGTATCCCGGCCGGATTCGGTAATGCTGTAGTACCGCCGTCGTGCGCCGGTTTGTTCGTTCCCCCAGTAAGACGCAATACATCCTGCTTGTTCCAGTCGTCGAAACGCAGTATAAAGCGTGGCCTCTTTGAGTTCATATTTCCCGCCCGTTCGTTCTTGTATGGATTTATTGATTTCATATCCATAGTTATCACTGCCCATCAAACGAGCCAGAATGATGGTGTCCGTGTGCCCACGAATCAGGTCAGACGCAATAGACATCGACTTCCTCCTCTCCATTATGTATCTTGCAAGTTGTAGATACATAATAGCACACCATACATCGCCTGTCAAGGTATATTGCGAAGAAATTTATTTTTCTTTTCGAGATAGCCACATTATGACAAAAACGGACAAAGGGGACTGGTAATATTCGTCACGGTTTTTCAAATGATGAGAAGTGCAAAACAAATTTGAAATCCCCTTCACTCTCTGGTATAATAAAAATCACCATGCACAAAAGAGGAGAATCCTACCATGATTGCACACGGTACTGAGATCAAAATTTTCACAGGCAACGCCCATAAGAACTTGGCAGAGAATATTTGCCAGTCTATGGGCATTAAGCTGGGGGATGCCACAGTGGATCATTTTGCCGATGGGGAAGTGACCGTTTCCCTGTACGAGACCGTCCGGGGGGCGGACGTGTTTTTGGTTCAGCCCACCTGCACGCCGGTCAATGAACATTTGATGGAACTGCTGATTATGATTGACGCCTGTTCTAGGGCTTCCGCCGGACGGATTACGGCGGTGATTCCCTACTTCGGGTACGCCCGACAGGACAGGAAGGCAAAACCCCGTGACCCCATCTCATCGAAACTGGTGGCGAATCTCATCGCCAAGGCGGGGGCGGATCGGATTATGACCATGGATCTCCACGCACCGCAGATTCAAGGTTTTTTTGATATCCCGGTGGATCACTTAGTGGGGGCACCCCTGTTTGCCGAGTATATCTTAAAAGAATTTGCCGAGGAAGGGCTGGGCAATGTAGTGGCCGTTTCTCCAGACGTGGGCAGTGTGGCCCGGACTCGGTCATTTGCCCATCGGCTGGGGATTCCGTTGGCGATTGTGGATAAGCGGCGACCACAGGCCAATGAGAGCGAAGTCATGAACATTATCGGCGAGGTAGCAGATAAAAACGTCATCCTCTTCGATGATATGGTGGACACGGCAGGCAGCCTGTGTGCAGCAGCCAGAGCCTTGGTGGAAATCGGCGGGGCCAAGAATATCTACGCCTGTGCCACCCACGGGGTACTCAGCGGAAAGGCCATTGAGCGGATATCGAAAAGTGTAATCAAACAGGTGGTGTTGTTAAATACTGTTCCATACCCGGAGGATAAACCGGCCTGTGATAAGATAAAATACATCTCTGTGGCCCCCATGTTTGCCGAGGCCATTGACCGGGTATACGAGGAAGTTTCGATTTCCACCTTATTTAAGTAAAGGACATACGCATGTTTTTTAAGTCAAAAGAACGGCCCCAATGGTTGGTGGCGTTTTTGGGGAACCCCGGCGACATGTACCGGGACACCCGGCACAATGTGGGGTTTCGCGCGGGGGAACTGTTAGCCAGTGAGCTGGGGGTTTCCCTAAAGAAAATGAAATTTTCCGCCAAGACGGCCCAGTGCAATATC
This sequence comes from Oscillospiraceae bacterium, assembly GCA_009779845.1. GTDB lineage: Bacteria > Bacillota > Clostridia > Oscillospirales > Oscillospiraceae > WRAB01. The sequence goes on along the minus strand of WRBE01000003.1, from coordinate 5,164 downwards.
GCCGGGCAGAAGGTGTTTTTGATGTTGCCCCAGACCTACATGAACCGCTCTGGGGACGCAGTTTACATGGCGGCGAAGAATTTTCGGATATTACCGGAACATATTCTGGTGGTAACGGACGAGACGAATATTGAGCCGGGGCGAATCAGAATCCGCCGCCGCGGTTCTGCCGGGGGCCATAACGGACTCAAAAGCATTATCATGCGGCTGGGCAGTGAGGATTTCCCCCGGATTAAAATCGGCGTGGGGCTGCCGCCCCATCCGGAGTACGAGCTGGCTGACTGGGTGTTAGGTAAGCCCAGCGGCAAAGATGCCAAAGCGGTGCAAGACGCAATCGCCAAGACTGCGCAGGCGGTGCAGGTGATTATATCTGACGGTGTGGATGCGGCTATGGGGCAGTTTAACTAGGGGCGCAACCGGCAATACTTTTATTATATTTATTTGGGGGACAGGGATGACTACGAATCCTGTGATTACAGACTACATGATGCCCGGTGGGCGAGTACATTTAATTGGCATCGGCGGGGTCTCTATGGCGCCGCTGGCGGAGGCATTGTTGGGGGCGGGACTTGTCGTGACCGGCTCTGACATGGCAGAAAGCACGGTGACAGAGCGGTTGCGTGGTATGGGGATTGCAATCTCCATCGGCCACCGGGCAGAGAATGTGGGGGCGGCCCAATGCATCATTCGCACCGCAGCCGCCAGAGAGGATAACCCAGAAGTGATGGCGGCCCGGGCAACGGGCATCCCCATTTTTGAGCGTGCCCAAGGCTGGGGCCACATTATGCGGCAGTATAAGAACGCGATTTGCATTGCCGGCACCCACGGGAAAACCAGCACAACATCTATGACCACCCATATCTTAATGGCGGCCGGGGTGGATCCTACGGTGATGATTGGCGGTACGTTGCCGAAACTCCAAGCCGGACACCGGGTGGGCGATGGAGACACTATTGTGTTAGAGAGTTGTGAATACTATGACTCGTTTCACAACTTTTTCCCCACCGTGGCGGTGGTGCTCAATGTGGAAGAAGATCATTTGGACTACTTCAAAAATCTGGCGGGGATTCAAGCGTCCTTTCGCAAATTTGCGGCACTGGTGCCGGACAACGGCTGTATTGTGGCAAACGGAGACGACCCCAACACCATAGATGCCCTCACGCCCTTGGGCCGTCCGCTGATGACCTTCGGGTTACAGGCTGGCAACCGGGTGCGGGGGGAAAACGTGGTCTATACGGAGAGCAATACGAGTTTTGACGTGACCTTAGACGGGGCGTTTTATGCCCATGTTACCTTACAATTGCCAGGGGCACATAATGTGTCAAATGCGCTGGCGGCTATTGCGGCGGCTATATTCTTACATCTCCCCGCCACAGCGGTGGTGGAGGGGTTGGCGGACTTCACCGGTGCGGGACGGCGGTTTGAGTATAAGGGTGAGGTACAAGGTGCCACTATCTATGATGATTACGCCCACCACCCCAGTGAGTTAAAGGCGTTGCTGGACGCGGTAGAGCCGTTGGGCTATGATCGGGTGATTGTGGCATTCCAGCCCCACACCTACACCCGGACGAAAGCGTTTTTTGATGAATTTGTCCAAGAACTCAAACGACCGGACATGGTGCTGATGGGTGAGATTTTCGCCGCCAGAGAGCAGAATACGGTAGGCATCACCGCCGCCGATCTGGCTGCAGAGATTCCGGGGGCAGTGCATTACGGAACGCTTGCGGAGATGACCGAGGCCCTGCGGGGGTTGGCGAGTCCGGGAGATTTGATTCTTACCGTGGGGGCGGGGGATATTTATAAGGTTGGGGAAGGGTTGTTGTAGCAGGGAGAATGCAAAATGATTAGGTAACAAGAGTAAAGCCATATAGTGATGTACTCAGGTCGTACAAAATAGTCATTGATGGCGTCCATCGTGGCGACATAGCTATTGGTGAAACATTAGAGTTTGAAGTTGGAAATGGCAACCATACGGTTTATGCAAAAATTGACTTTTACAAGAGCAATACACTTTGTGTCAATGCGGACAACTCCATAGTAGATATTGAAGCTGGCACCTCTATAGTAGGCTGGAGACGCTTATTTTTTTGGGTGTACATGACTTTTTTAGCGCATAAGCAACTATGGCTAAGGGAGAAAGATGTAACACGCGGGGACAGGGCTACTATGTGATTTCGTTTTCACAATCTCAAACAAAGATATCACCTAGGGGGAACCAGCCCATGTCAAAAGAATCCGTCTTACAACTACTCACCCAGACTGACGGCTACATCTCCGGCGAGGGGATGAGCGAGAGTCTGGGTGTTTCTCGTGCGGCTGTTTGGAAAAGTATCCGGGCCCTGCGGGAAGCGGGATATGAGATTGAGGCAAAGACAAACCGGGGTTATCGGCTCCGCTCTGCACCCGACACGCCTGCGAAAGCGGCGGTGCTGCCGCTGGTTACCTCGGATTTTTGCCGGGAGCTGATTTACTTAGACGAGGTGGATTCGACCAACTCGTACCTCAAACGTATGGCCGCAGATGGTGCCCCCCATGGCACGGTCTGTATTGCCGATGCCCAGACCGGAGGCCGGGGACGGCAGGGGAGAGGGTTTGTGTCAACCTCTGGCAAGGGGTTGTTTTTCAGCGTGTTGCTCCGGCCTGATGCGGCCCTAACGCGCTCAATCACCGCCCTCACCGCCTTTGCCGCCGTTGCGGTCTGTGAGGCAATCTCTGCCACCTGCTCGGCAGAGCCACGCATTAAGTGGGTCAATGACATTCTGGCGGGCGACCGAAAGCTGGTGGGCATCCTGTCCGAGATGAGCATGGAGGGGGAGACGGGCCAAGTGGATTACGTGGTCATCGGCGCCGGGGTGAATGTCCACTATCAAGCGGAGGATTTCCCGGAAGAAATCCAAGAGCGGGCCACATCGTTAGACATGCTCACGGGCACATCTGTTAGCCGTGTGCGCCTCGCCGCCGCCATGATTGACAGCTTTGCCCACATGTACGAGAGCTGCCGCACCGATGCCCACACTTATACGGCCCGCTATCAAGAACTCAGCGCCACCGTAGGCCGAGAAATCCGTGTCATTCGCAGCGGCGACACCCGCCCGGCCACCGCAATCGGTATGAGTTCCGATTGCGGGCTGATTGTGCGGTATGCGGACGGGGTGGAAGAAACCCTCCATTACGGCGAAGTGTCCGTGCGAGGGAAGTATGGGTATGTGTAGAGGAGGGAGATTTAGTTATGAGTGATAACGCTATGTTTGAAGGGAATCGAGAAGCTTGGAATCAAGCACTAAAGTATCATCAAAAAGCATTGCAAAACTCGTTGCAGCTTGGCTTTCAAAACCCTGATTTTACAACCCTAGACCGGGAATATGACCGTGTTTTAATTGACAAACTAAAGCATATTGATTTGAGCGAGAAAACCATCGCACAAATACCATGCAATAATGGCAGGGAATTGCTATCACTCATGCGGCTTGGCGCAAAAGAAGCGATTGGGTTCGATATTTCAGATGCCGCTATTTTAGAGGCGAAACAGCTTGCCGAAATTGCAAAGGAAAACGCAACATTTATACGCACAAATGTGTTGGATATCGGGGCGGAATACAACAATCGTTTCGACTTTATATTTATTTCTCAAGGGTCATTACAGTGGTTCCCCGATTTGGACGCGTACTTTGGCGTAGTTGCAAGGTTGCTAAAACAAGGTGGGCAGGTATTGATTTTTGAGATACACCCATTTGCCTATCTCTTTGAGAACGGGTTCAGCTTTGAAAAACAGAACTTTGACAGCTTGACCTCTTATTTCAAGAAAGGGCCGTACAACTATCCGGCAGGGTTGGATTACTTTGGCGGAGTAGAGTATGAGTCAAGTGAGTGCTTTTGGTTCATGCACAAAATGTCCGACATTATAAATGCGATTTTAAATAACGGGATTTGTGTGCAGGAATTTGAGGAATATAACATTGAAATGGCTGATAATCCCGATGTAGAAGGATATGACCAACTCCCGTTAAGCTACATTCTTATTGGAAACAAGAAGTAGCCATAGCACAAAACCCCAACCCCCAACATTTTCACACATTCACCGTCCTTGCATACACTGAACTGAACACAATTCTAACTTTCGTTCAATCATATTCAAGGAGGTATACCAAATGCCTGATCGAGTTCTGCCTGGTCCGGTGCGTGATAACGATTGCATTAAAGAGGCCGTCTGTATTCATACACGAAAGATATTTGACTCCTGTAAGGACAAAGATTAGGCAGGATATATATTTTAGGAATAAGTTAAGCCGTCACATTAGTGGGCGGTATTATTATGTCCGGCCATGGGTGAGCACCCTGTCAAATAATAGCTGTGCGGAAAACCACCTCTAATATGAAAGTCCGTGGGTTTCGTTTTCTTTGCTTTCGTGTACTCGACATGATCAATTGCACATCTCCACAAGCTGACCTGCCAAATCTCGATAGGTCGTTCACGATAATGGTAGACACGAAACCCGCCTCAACATCTTCAATCATTTTGCAAAATGCGGGACGTTCCCCATCGCCCCCGGAGTACCCATCATCATAGATAAATTCGCAATGGGTGAATCCGTTTTCTTCGGCGTACTTGGCGAGGATTTTTTCTTGGTTCTCAATGCGGTAAGAATCGCCGTGTTTTTCATCCTCTTTGCTCAATCTGCCGTAGAGATATCCCTTTTTTGTGTTAGTTTGTCTGTTCATTGTAACCTCACTTTCCGACAGCCAACAAGCAATAAATGCGTGACCACAGGACCGCTACAGCGAATAAGTTCCTACGTTGTTATTACGGCAAAGTGCGAGAGTGTATGCTTGCTGTGGCCGACCCGGAGCCTGTCACCTAAAGGCGACGATAGATCAAATACAAAATGTTAGGCGGAGAGACTTAATGCTTTAAACTCCACCGCCTATGTTGGTGCGCCAATCTCAGGGCACACATATTTTTTGCTTTTAGGTCTTGATAGCACACTAGCAGGTTTGCACACGCACGGTAGCGTGGCCCCCCACAAGCTCCACACACACCACCCCCCCAGGGCCCGGTGCGTATGCACCGGGCCCTGGGGGTTGTGTAACAAGCGAAAACCACGCGCTATGCGCGTGGTTCCAAAGAGGCTACGCCTATGCGGAAGTGTAACAAAAGCCCTTCTCT
>WRBE01000002.1 GCA_009779845.1 Oscillospiraceae bacterium | reverse complement strand
TGTTCACGCCCTCCAAGGAAAATCACGCTGTCACAATTCCCTAAGATTGTTTCAGCGTGATCTTTATAGAGGGCTTTTAACTGACTCTGGGCCTGTAGAAACAGACACAGGGAGATTTCTCTTGACCGTATGACCGCCACCAGCTTTTCCAGTTGTGGCACTTGCCCGGTGTTGGCGGCCTCGTCCCACAGAATACGGACATGATGGGGTAGCCTGCCGCCGTGCCTATTGTCTGTGCGCTGTTGTCAAGGGGGTAAATTAAAAACAGAGCAATCCCCCTGTTTTTAAGGGGTTGCTCTGTTGCTGTTCCTAATCTCGCCCACCATGCACTAGGGTGGGGATGGGGCGATAGTGCAGATTTTGCTTATTTTGCAGGCACTCCCCAAGCCGGAAGTGCCGCTATAATGAGAGATTGCGCCCTCAGAAATTTCTTTCTCTTTGCAAAGCGGCGCGAATCAGTTCGCCACAGGCGAACTGATTTAAGATTAAAAGAGTCAAGATTACAGATTCAGCCACAAAGCGGGGCGAACACCCACCCAGTCATAGTTGACAAAGTGGCCATAGATGTCGAGCAGGCCGTCACCGCTGACGCGGGCGGCGGTAGCACAGTCACCGTGAAGGCCGCCGAGCGACCGAAGCCACCACGGCGAAAGCCTACCGGCTTCGTCGGTGGCACTTCGCGCGTCATTGTATTGGTCATCTATCCACGTTGGGTCGCCGCCGTCGCTGTCCTTCGGGTGGGTTCGTAGCTGCCCGCTGTCGCCGAAGTATTGCACCGCTTCTTCTATGCTCAACAGGAATATCTTATCGATCGTTGCGTTTCCGCCGTCCGTGCCGTACCACGGGTTGTCATCGTTTTCTATCCTCGTTTCCGCTATCATCGACTTTGCCGGGTCGAGTTTATCGTAAAATTCCCCGTTTAGGTATTTTCGCAAATCGCATGTTTCCCATGTTATCTCTTTGAATTCGCTGTGATACGGCTTCTCTCCTAAGGTTTTCTCACTCAGCAGCAGCGCCTTGCCGCCCTGCACGTCGAGCGCGCGCCAGTCATGACCGCAGAAGCGGACACGGACTATGAGATTGTCATCGATAAACACTTCGGGGGCATCACCAGAGCTAACGCGGCGACGCCGTTCGATTAGCGTTGATATTTCGCTATAGAGCATATCCGTACTATTTTTGCTATCCATAATTACATCTCCCAACTGATACAATTTAGTCCGCCACCCTCGACGGCAATTTCTTTAACATTGACCGGCACAACAGTTTTGTTTTTGTAAATCCGCTCGGTTGCGGCGATTGCCTCATCGTCCGTATCAATACCGAACACAGGTAGGAATATATGCCGCTCAGTTTCGAGAAAATTGATATAGCTCCCGACTGCACTAATCCCGGCAGGGTCTCCGGGGTCAAAATACGGAAAGTTAAAGGTGGTCACAATAGTATTTTCATCGACGAAGCGCACCATGCCGTCGGCGTGTCCGGTCATATCGTATTCGCATGAGGAAATAATCGTCACTTGCGCCTCCAACAAATTACGCAATACTGACAACAATTCATCTGCTTCACGCGCAGGGTTTTCGCTAAATATCCTGTCGCTGATTATCACTTTCTCCCTTGACGGCGAGAACACGAAATTGCCGCCGTCGAGGTTTATGTCGGAGTAGATTACATCTTGCACGTCAATCGCCTTGCCGAGCAAATCCTCTTTGAATTTCGTCCTCAACTCCGGCAAATCGTCAAGGTAGCTAGGCTCGTAGCGGAACGATACGTACTTGCCCGACTTAGTTTTCGCCGGCATGAAATCCCGCACCCAGATACTCTTTGCGCCCTCGATGAAATCGTATTTAATACCACAGGAATCAAGGGCGACGAATATTCTGTCCGCCGCCGGCTTATATTTTGGATCAGTTTTTAGTAAGGATGAGAAGTAAATCATTTATGTATTAAAGCCTCCTCGTATTTGTCACATTCATAGACGTTATCGTTGCCTATTCCGTCGCCGAATTTTGGGTTGCTGTCACATTCAGCAAATGTATGCACACAAGTGTCGCAAAGATTGATTTTTGTGTCAACTCCGTCAAGTTTTGCCTTAATAAAGTCCCAATAATTTTTCGTTGCATCAGCAAAGAATTTTTCAAAATCGACAGCGCTAATCATATCGCTTTTCGCATTGTTGCACAGAACACAAGCCAACTTGCAGTTTTCAGGAATATACTCACCACCTGCGTTTTCTCTTTCAATTTGCAAAATGCCGTTTTTCCATGCTGTTTTCTTACTCGTAATATGCTCCTTCTCAAAAGCTGCCATAGAGACCTTTTCATCAACTTCACAATAGCAACACTTCCCCTCTTGATTGCACCACCAGTCAACAAAGTTCTTAAACGACCTAAAACCATTTCGTCTGGCAGGGGTGCTGTATTTATTCCGTAACCCTTGAAGTCTAATTTTTGCAAGCTCAACATCTCTATTGTTTTGGTAGAAATCATCCACGCTTTTGAATACGCTCTTGCCATACAGCCTATCAATCAACGTTCTCTCGGTATCTCGCGGTTCCTTAATGCTATATCCCAGCAAAAAATCAAACTGTTCTTTATTGAACTTTCTGCCCGGAAACTCCAAGCCCAAAAATTTTTCTAAAACCGTTGTGTTTTCCATTTTTCTTTCTCCTTTTTTGTCATATTTTAGGGTATCACCACTATACCATACCCATACCCGCCGATTCAACTCAAATTCAGCCACAATGCCGGGCGAATACCGCTCACTAAGCTACACCTTACACCCCAACCATTGAGCCACAGCCTACCGTCCTCGCAAACGCAGGCGGCAAGATTGCCCGCGCGCCCCGGGGAGCGCAGCCACCAACCCTTCGCCATTCCATCGTAATCAGTCGCTATTCTGTTGACGTTATGCCTGTCATCAATCCAATGGTCGGACTTTTTTATCACCTTTTTTCTGCTGCCGCCGAAATAGTGGAAAACCTCCTGAATACTGAGCAGAAACACCCTGTCCAATGTATCATTTCCGCCGTCCGTGCCAAACCATGGATTGGCGGGGTTGTCGTTTCTTGTGGGCAATATGTACTCTTGGTCATAGGCATCGAATTCGTTCAAGAACACAGTGTTTAAGTGTTGGCGCATATAACTGCTTTCCCAAGTGACTTTTTTTGAAAGTGCGTGGTAATGGCAGTCATCAAAACTGTGTTCGGCCAACAATAGCACGCACTCGCCCTGTTCGTTTTTGTAATGCAATTTATAATGACTCAGTACGCGCCATGTGTGTTTGCCGAACGGAATATTTCGCGTTTCTCCCTTATGGATTTTTTCGATAGCTACCTCAGCACCGGCATATTGAAGCTCGCGTTCCGACGCTTCCTCCTGACCGCCAGGGAAACCGCCGCGCAGGAAGAACTCAGCGGCATCGTTTGGATATTCATTCATAATAGCAAGACTCCTTTCAAATTGGGTGTCGCAGCTTACGATATGCTTTACGTTCGAGTTGCCGTAACTGTTTTCGTGTGATACAAAACTTTCTGCCGGTTTCGATTATTGACTGCGGTTGACCGCCGTCCAAGCCAAAGCGGAAACGCAGTATCTCAGCTTCGCGCGCGGGGAAAGTGTCCGGCATGGAGTTGATTTCCTTGCATAGTTGAGCGTGAGTTGTGGTTTTCATATCGGCTTGAACCCATCGGTCAAGAACCGTTCATGACGATTGCTACCAATAAAGTAACTGCCTTTGGCATCAATTTCTATATGAATATCGCCGTGTTGGTTTATAAAAACGCTTTGATAAAGATTGCTTGCATTTCCCCACGCCTTACGTTGTTCCGCATCATCACCGTAATGCCTATACAGTCTATACTGCGGCGGGTTTATAATTTCATATGCCCCGGTTTCGTCTGATAACCAAATGCTGTGAATGCTATTGCATTGAATAAGACCGTCAGCATCGGGCTTGTTATGTAAAAATGCGGTTTCAAAATCCGAACCAACTGCTTTACTCGCGTCTCTGTCTATATCCACTATTACTCTTTTGCAGTCAGTTTTCCGATAAAAAGTATCATTGTTTTGGAAGTTAAATTCGTGCATATCGTGTTGACCATAATGGAGGCTTACATATTTTATAGGCACTTCAATTTCCGAGCCATTGTGAAAAACGATGGTACAAGTGCTTTTAGGGAATCCATCGTCCTGCACACTGCCGTCATCATCCGGGTGCTGCCGAGTCAATCCTCTGTGTTTACACGGGACAACATAATCGTCAGAGTCACTCTCTTTATACCAACCATATAAACGGTCTTTTGTGTCACTATTAGGGGTGGAATATTGATGAACAGTAGCTGCAAATCCGTGTTGTGCGTCGATGTGAATAAAAACATCCCCGTGTTTGTTTACGCGAATCTCTTGATACGGGTTTGTTTTCTGCGAAAACTTTGCAATTGTACAGGAGCGACCCGATTTTTCTGCGGGCGTTAATTCGTAGGCGGTATTCCGATATAATACAGGCTCGATTTCTTCTTGACTGCCATTATCGTATATGAGCTTAAATGATTCTATCCTGTTGCATGGCATCAGACCGTCTGAATCAAGCTCGCCGCTCAAAAACTCTTGCGTAAAATCTGAGCCGGGAACATTCTTTGCATCACGGTCAATCAGTATGGTTGCGTAATTAGATTTGTTGGGAATTCCCCAATAAGAATTATTACGACCGCCGAAATAGATAATTCCCAATAAATCCGCCGGAACAGTTGCAACCGAATCGTTTTCAAAGTGGACTTCTAAGTTGCTGAGTTTTTTCATGTTTGCGCGTCCTCCAATTTTTGTTTTTTGAGATTGTATTACTCAGTTGTCAAGGTGCGGTTGCTTGAGTATGAGGATAGTATAGCAGATTATTTATTTTGACCTAAATGATATAAAAGATGTGTCACTTTGGATGAAAGCGACACATCTTCGCAATTGGAGACTTAATATAAATGTAGTTCAGAACCCGCCGGAAAAGCAGGGGAAACGAACAATCAAAGTATACCACGCGTTCAGCAAAAAGTCTATTTTCACAGCGTGGGGGCATGAATCATGCCCCCACGCTGTTCTAGTGTTCCATCTCCCATCCTCGATTTCGCTGTGGCTGTTTCGGCGTGGCCTCTTTCACCCTCTTACGAATACGGTCACTCTGCCGCAATCGCTCCGAGAGCGACATAGTAGATTTGCTGATTTCGTTTTTCTCTGCGGTTAGTTGCTGATACTCCTCAACCCAAGCGGCAAGCGGGATTTTGCCGTCCTTGCTACGGTACTTGTTGAGATAGCTGTTTGCGGATTTGAATAAATCCAATTCCTTTTTATGCTCTGCCGCATACTTTTTCTGCTTGCGTGGTGGAAGAGATTTATACTCATCATAATAAGGCATATTTTTCTTGTGGATTTTCACCTGTCTCAAATGTTCGACAAGCACTTTCAGCCGCCCCTCAATGGGATTTAATCGTCCTCGTAGTTCGGTCTGCTCCTGCATCATATCCCTGATTTGCCGCTCTGCGTCTTGCATGGTGAACGGCTTTCCCTCGTCTATGACGATTGGGGCTTCGGGGTTCTTCGCCAGTTTGGAAACGTCCTTGTGTGCCTTTGACATTTGAGATTTCAGTTTCCGCAGTTGGCGATTCAAGGCACGGATTTCCCGATTTATATTACCCCGCTCGGTGGGAATCCCTCTCTGCTCCATCTGGTGCGCCGCCGCCCCTAAATGAATGGTGGGGAGTTGGTCAATGCCCTGTCTCTCGTATGAGCGGTGGTCTACTCGGATTTCAAGATTCTGTTTCTCCAAAGCGGTGTTTACGGCGTTCGCCCACGCTTCCCGCCAGACTTCGGCTTTGGTCTGCTCGTTCCAATCCACGGTAGGGATTTTCACGCCGTCAACCGTGTGGGATTTCGCTCCCCACTCTCCGTTTTCGATGGGTCGCATAGTGAGCATGATATGAGCGTGAGGGTTGCCCTTGCCTGTGTCGTGGATGGCGATGTCGGCACACATACCCGCCGAAACAAAATGTTGATTGACATACTCCCGCACAAGGGAAATGTTTTGCTCGGCTGTCAATTCTACAGGCAGGGCAAGTTCAATCTCCCTCGCCAGTTGAGCGGTTTTGTACCGCTCAACTTTCTCCACGGCGTTCCACAAAATGGCTCGGTCTTTGTACTCGGCGGGTGCATGGTCGGGGAGCAGAATTTCAGAATGGACTACGCCTTTTTTGTTGGTGTAATCGTGGATTTCTCCGTCATACTGATTTACAATTTTCTCACTAGCCCGATAAGCGGCGGCGGCAACCGCCGACCGCCCTTTGCCTCGGCTGATGATTTTGATACTGCAATGATAAATCGCTATAGGCGATACTCCTTTCAATTTGCGGGGTCAAATTGAACAAGAGAAAAGTTGTAAGGCGGTCTTTGCCTTACAACTTTTCTCTTGTCGGCCTGGGGGTTGCGGGGGGCGGTAAGCACCCCCGCCAGAGCGGAAAAAGGCGAAAGCCTTTTCCGCTCTGCTAGGTGTTGCAAGAGGGCGAGAGCCATCGAGCAACGCCACAAGCGGCATCAGCCGCTTGTCCGTGCCGATAGGCACGGAAGCCCCCGGCAGGGCGCACACGTTCGTTAGAACGTATAAGTGCGCCCTTGTTGCACAAGGGAAAAGGGCGTTAGCCCGTTCCCTCTGTGCAATCGCTCCCGCCCGCAGGGGCGGGAGCGATGCCCTGCGGTGACGTTTTGGTTTTTGCGGACTTGGTGCTATCGCCGCCCTGTGCCACGAGTTTGGCAAGCTCACGCCGCCCAAAATCGTTTGCGGTGGTCTTTTGTAGAAAGGTTTGGAATTGCTCGTCTGTGAGGGCGATGGTGTCGGGGAGCATTTTTTCAATCAGCCCCATACGACTACAGAGCCGTTTCGTGCGGGTTTTCCGCTCTGTCTGTTTGTGCTTTTGCATTTCCTGTTTCTTGCGGTTCATCAGTTGTACAATTTGCTCGTCATACCCTGCGATTTTCTCTAAACTTGTTTTTGCCATGTGGTGATACTCCTTTCAGATTTTAGATTTTTTGTGGTAGGTCAAATATGGTTACGCACTTTTGGCGAGGTCATTTTTAATGAGGCGTATCATTTTATCTTCCACGCTCTCTTTGGCTTGGTCGCAAGAGTGAACACGGATGATAAAATTCGTTGTTCCGATTCTCTTTTTGATGGTGTGATAGTTCTGTGTGGATGGGCTTTTTGTTTCGTTTTTTTGCATAGGCAAGACTCCTTTCCAAAATGAAAAACGACCTACAGTTTAAGCTGTAAGCCGTTTTAATTGATAGATGTTTGAATTATGACGCTTTGGCGTATCGTGGTTCTTCTTTCGCTTTTTTCCGTGCCAGATACTCTCGTGTTTTTTGTCGATGATAGGCTCGTTTCGCCTCTAGCTTTTCGTCTGCTATCTGCTCGGCCTCTATCTCTTCCGGCGTTCTCATGTCCGGCACATCGAACTTGCCGATATATTTTAGATATACATCTACTTGCTGTGAGCGTGAACCCATTGGGCGGTCGTTTTCAGGATTTCGCCCCTCTGACCATTCTCCCTCATAGACGATGATTTTGTCAATCAATTCGTTTAGCATGGCATTGGTGAGTTCTTCAAATTGGGTATATTTTCGTATCAATGTCAAGAAGTTTTCCGTGTTGTGTTGCTGTGTCTGAAACTGCTCTAGTTCCGCTTGCAACTTCTCATTTTTTGCCTTGATTTCCTCCTGTTCCGCTTCATAATTTGCGGTCATTTCAGAAAAACGCTCGTCTGTGATTTTGCCCAAAGCCTTGTCCTCATAAAGGGATTGAAAAATCCGATTGAGTTCTCCGATACGCTTTTCATTCTTGGCAAGTTGCCGCTTAGAGGCTTTCGCCGTTTCGCTCTGCTTGATGGCAGAGTTTTCTTTTAACTTTTCCAAAAAATCTTGCTCGTGATTTTTGGCATAACTGCTTGTCGCTTTGAGGGCGTTCAGAATAACCGCTCTCACGTTCTCTGTGCTGATATGGTGGGGTGTGCATTGGGTGGCGAATTTGGAATTACTTAATTTGTAAGTTGAGCAATGGTAGGTGTCATTCAATTTTGTATGCGTTGGTTTTTCTGTTTTTGACTTGCGGTGGTTATAAAGTTTCTCGCCACAATCGGCACACCACAAAAGCCCTGTGAGCGGATTTGCCTCGCCCAAAGTATCAATACGGCGGGGCGTTTTTCTTAGTTTCTGCACCGTATCAAAGGTTTCTTGGTCGATGATTGCCTCGTGAGAATTGGGGAAAATGAGCCACTCCTCTTTCGGCTTGTTGACCTTTTTCTTGCTCTTGAAATTTGCCGAGGCAGACTTTAGATTGACAAGACTGCCTGTGTATTCCATCTTTCGCAAAATGCTTCCAATCGTGGCAGAACCCCATGCGTATCTGTGTTCTTCGCTGTAATCATTCTTGTGTCTGCCGCGTCCTCGAACGCCGAGATAATATGAGGGGCGGTCTATCTTCTCTCTGCACAGCACACCGCAGATGGCGTGTACGCCCATTCCGTCCATTGTCATTTGAAAAATCCGGCGCACCACTTCTGCCGCCGGCTCGTCTACAATCCACTTGTATTTGTCGTTTGGGTCTTTCATATATCCGTAGGGCGGGGTGCTGGATGTGGGCTTTCCGCTCCTGCCTTTGGCGGCAAATACGGATTTGATCTTTTTCGATGTGTCCCTTGCGTACCACTCTGCCATGATTTCCCGAAAAGGCGTAAAATCATCCTCGCCCTTTTGGGTATCTACATTGTCGTTAATGGCAATCAGGCGCACATTTTTCTCATGGAACATTTCCCGATACAAGCCCATGCGAAGATAATCCCGCCCCATGCGGCTACTGTCTTTCATGCAAATACAGGCTACCTCATCTGCCTCGACCATTGCAATGAGTTTTTGCCAACCGGGTCTATTCCAGTTCGTGCCGCTATAGCCGTCATCATCAATGTGGACGTATGGCACAAGTCCGTTTTGCTTGGCGTAGTCCTCTAACATTTGTTTCTGATTCAGAATGGAATTTGACGGGCCTTGCAGTTCGTCATCTCGTGACAACCGCTCGTAAAGAATGGTGATTTTGTTCTTGTTCATCGCTACCTCCGGTTGTGATTTTTTGCGTGTCGGCTTACACCTCCTCGTATTAAAGGAAAATTTCGGGCAGTTTTCGGAACTCGGCGGGATGGGGAAATATTTTCTCTCTACTTATTAAGCCGAAAATATTGCCCATCTACCAATGCTTTGGCAAATTCCCCCTCACTATATAGCCATGAGGGCGGACTATTTCGGGCATCAGCTCTCGGAAATTTTTCTCCCTACTATATAGCCGTGGGAAAGGGCTTTTGATAGGGTGTTGATTTGTAAAATTTCCGTGAACCCGCCTACGCCTACATTTTAATACGACATAGGCTTAGGTAAATTGTTCCTGCCCTGTGCCTGTTTTGAGATGTTTCAGCCTCACCCTTTAGAGTATAGCGTGTCCGCACGTTCGCACAAGAGATTGAACATCTGCGAAAAGGCAAGGGCTACGATGAAGTTGAACGTCACATCGGTGTCCGATATGATGAAGAATGTGGCGGTTTTCCTGTCGCCCATCAAGTCAAGTTCCATCTCGTCATAGGAGATAATCTCCCGCAGTTGCCCGATCTCAAAGGGGGCAAGCCTAGCACCGCAGGAAATGAGGATAGATTTGACTGTCTTTCCTGCCGCTAATTTGTACTTAGTATATTGTCGAACCGCAAAATGCTCCGGGTCTTTTTCTGCCAGATTTTTGAACATCAGGTCGATGACGTTCTCGAAACTTTCGTCACCCTCCCGCACCTCCATTGCGCTGATCATTTCTGCCAGTGTGGAGAAGTTCCGCTCATGCGGCGGGGCCTCGTAGTGCAGGTAGGCGATGAGTGCGGTGTACAGAAGTTGCTCCGCCTTGACCCAGAAGTCATCGCCACCTTTGTTTTCGCCTGTTGTATTCGTGATGAGCGTGGTCACCAGCTTTAAGATGTCTTTTTCTGAACGGATGTAGGCAAAGGGGTTATACTTCATACTTTTGGAGAAATTGATGGTGTTTAACACCTTGATCCGGTACCCATACCGCCGGAGCATTGCCCCGCATTCAAGGATCAGGCTACCCTTCGGGTCAGTCGTCACGAAACTCACAGGATAGTCCTGTGACTCACATTGCATGAGGTTCGGTTTAATGAAAAACCGAGTCTTCCCGGAACCGGAGCCGCCGATGACTAGCACATTCTTGTTTCGTGCGTATTTAGGGAGTGCAGGGCGGCTGTTCATGGTCAGGGCTTCTGTCTGAGTCAGGATGATATTATTCTTCGGATTGGAATCCGTATACGGTCGTATATCAGCCGGTGTGCCCCACCGGGCAGAACCGTGTTCTGTATCCTTTCGGTATTTCTTGGCATTCTTCTTCCGTACCCACACCGCAAGGTATACACCAGTCACCCCCGCAAGCCCGAACAATAGGTCGGTGGGCTCAAGGCTGGGCAGAGGGCTTGAAAAGACTGTGTTGATTGTTTGCACCATGCCGGTCAACTTCTGAAAAAAATCCATACCGGGCGTAAGGCGATACGCCTCGCCAAGTTTGGTAGCGAACCAGAAGATGAATACATATGGCAGGTTCGGTAAGATATATTTCCGCACTTTATCTATGTTCATCGTTCCGGCCCATTCCGTTCTCCACGCTCTCGGTGCAATGGGTCACGTTCCTGTACTCTGTGCTTGACTACGTCTCTGAAGCTACGGATAGCCTCTCGCACGGACGGTTTGCGGGATCGTGTCAACACATACGCCGAGTACTCCTGAAAGGCACCGGTCATGTGACTGGCTTGCCTTGACTTGAAGCACACTGTCCACTTAGGCGGGTTCGTGCCCTTGTTCTTCTCCACGTGGTACGAAACATTATATTTCCGGGCGAACCGGTCAAAGGAGCGGATACGGCCTACGATTTCGATATCCGTACTGTCACCGGCGATGGTGCGGTCAAGGCGTTTGAAACTTTGGCTCCCAGCTTTGGGAGAGTTGCGGGACTTTTTTATCTGGCGCAGGGCGGCGGCCATTACTTTGGCCAAGCCCCGTGCGGTGAGTTTGGTAGCACGAATGGATAGGGCTACTGCTTTCTGTTCGATTTCTTCTTGTATGGAGATCACCCCCCCTCGAAATATTTTTGGCCTTTGCTCTGAAACAAATGCTCCTAGCGGGTAGGCTCGTCCTCGTTGTTGCCGTCTTTCCCTTTCTCCGATACCGCTTCGCTTTTTGTTTTTGTGTTTTGCTGTTTTCGCCCTTCCGCTATCTTGTCCCGAACAGATTCGCACTGGCGGTTATCATCGTTCTGCAAACTGGCAATTTTCTCCTGTGCCCACGCCGGGATACTGTCAGGGTCCACAACACCCAATACATCAGAGCGTTCGAATCGGAACTGCTTACCGGAATATATGTTTGTGCAGAAAACTGCACGTCCACGGGCGGTTGGTGAACATCCGAAACCGCCTGTTGCAATATGGAGTTGATGCGACAGAGTGCGATACTCTGGAGAGAAAACATCTTCCCTTATCGCCACAATCTCGCCTGTTAAATCTGCCTCCATTCCATCCGGCAAACAGTCTTCCGCAACCAATGATGCATCAGTGGATGTGGAGTGCCCACGATACATGCGCTCTAGGCCAATCGCATCCATTTTTGCCCCAAGCCGCCGAACAAACTCCCGCATCACGACAAGGTAATCGCCACTCTGGTCAACCATGCTGTATTCCGGAATCCCTAGCATATTGTTGGCGGTGCCTTGGTAGAGCCTGTACTGCCTACTGGTACCGGCGACCATTTCTGCAACTACATGGTCAAAACCGTCTAGTGTTAGGCTGTGCAAGACGGTGCAGCCGTCAATCATGGTCTTCTCTTTCATCAGCGTCTCTCCCTTCTACCGGAATCCATCATGCGACAATCGCACCCACTACCTTGACTTCTATTCGCTCCTGTGCGGTTTTGGCGTAGTGGCGGGAAAGTTCAATGCCTACAGCGGGGTAGCCCTCTAGCTTGGCACCCAACACGGTGGTACCGGCACCGGCGAAGGGATCGAGGATAATCTCGCCGGGTTCTACAATCCGTGCCATCTCCCGCATGACCTCTAGCGGTTTCTCCGTCTGGTGGCGGCGTTTTGACAGGGACGGCATAGATTGCCGGAACACGCCCGGTAGCACCGGTGCCTTGCGGTCAAGTGGCATGTGGCCGTTACTACCCCACACCACAAACTCGGCCTGTTGCCGGAACCGGCCTCGTTGCGGGCGGCTGTTGGTCTTATCCCATGCCAGTATTCCTCGCCAAATCCAACCGGCCCATTGCAAGGCATCGGTCATGGCGGGCAGTTGCCGCCAATCGATGAACATACAAATTGGGGCACCGGGTTTACAGACACGCCGGGCCTCTGTCAGCCATGCCGCCATCCAGTGTGTCCAGCTTCGCTGGTCTTTGCTGTCGCCCTCGAAGTCGGGGAACGGGTTGCCGCTCTTTATGCTGGAGTATTTGAGGGCGGTAGATTTCTGCCGGGCATTTTGGTCTGCTGACCCAGATGCATAGGGCGGGTCGGTTAGAATCCCACCAAACAGTTCGTCCAGGAGTTGGGGAAGTACATGTAGAAGGTCGCCGTGAATGATTTTGTGGCCGGTAAAGCCATGGTCAATTTGTTGCGTCATGCTTGATATATCTCCTATTCCAAAAAAATATGGATGGGCTGAGGTTAGCGCTCCAGCTCATCCTTTGAGGGTTCTTTTTTCTTAACTACTTTCGCTTTTATTGCACTTCTGCCTGCACGGATTGCATCCATGATGGATGCTTTTCCTTGGGGAGATTCTTTTTCAGGCTCCCCACCATTGAATGTACGGTATAGGTTGGGGAATGCGGCTTTGAGCTTCAATTGCGTTTCATCTCGGGGCAAGTTAAGTCCGACCCATTTTTCGTCCATATCATCTGCATAGCGGACTTCGCCTGATATATCCATTTGTTCATGTATGGATAAAGGAGACTTGCCGATGTCACTATATATATTGCCGCCTGATTCCGAAACACTCTCGTATGCGACAGCCGCAACCGATAGGATATCTTTAAAGCGTGTAGCTTCGGCGTAGCCTGCAGGTAGTGTAGATTCTGGACGAAGCACCTCACGTCCAAACGCTTGCACAGATTCCAGATTGGCTAATGAATCCGGGTCGGCCAGAGCCTGTAGAAACACGTCCTTTCCTTGGGCTGTCAGCCATGCCCGGAAGTAGTCAAAACTATCATCCGAACACCCTTTGTGCATCACAGTGGCCGCCGCCCACAGCATAGACGTATGCGAGAGGCTCTGGTATTCATTGAAAATCTGTTGCCAGCGGATGATGTCCCGTGGCTCCAGTTTTGACAGCGTGTCTAGCAATGGGGAATACATATCCTGCCAGCGGCCCGCTGTTTGTCTTGCCTCATCAATGATTTGCCAGAACTGTTCCTTGTCCATGCGGTGGATGAATATATCCATGCAGCGGTATTCGGGCGGAATGTCTGCCGGGCCTCAATAGATTGATTTGAATGTAGCTACCTCAACTAGATAGCCTTGTTTGGTGAATGTGCCGTTTTCTTCCTTCATAGCTACACGACCATAAGCCAAGGGGTCAACGCTACGCTCCAGTCGTTCAATATGTTGGACAAGCGTTTTGTCATCGCTGTTGGCTGAAGCCTTAAGCCGTTCTAAACAACCAAATTCATCCTCTTGTGCCGTCGCCAGTAGAAACTCACCGTACATTATGGGGCTGTAGGCCGGTTGAAGAAACAGACAATCAAGGTTCTCCGTAAGGTTGATGATATCGGCAATACTGCGACAGTAGCGTTTCACTTCCAAAGCAGCGGTAAATGTTTCTCGCTCTTCCTCGTTCAGGCTGTTCATTTTGACGGCGAGGTAGTTCAACTCGTTTAGCGTATCCGGTGAAGCGGTGCGTCTTGCAACTATGATGTCGCATAGAACCTTATCCAAAAGGGTCTTGTTTGCACGCACCGGCATGATGAAAATATCTTGACTGCTCGTGACGTCAATACCATCAAGAAATGGTCTCAGCACCTTCGGCGTTGTGGGCAGTGGAATGGTGAAGCCGCCGGACCAACGGTTTGTTGCATGTTCGATATATGCTTGGATTGGGGACTGTTGTTTTTTCATGCATACCCCCTTACACAGCTTGACAGCCGAATTCTAGCATCGGCAAAATGCCGTGTCTCTTCAGCGTTTCATAGAGGAAGCATCGACCGGCTTGCGTCCAATAGGTATGTAGGACAGATTGAGACTCGCTGATGAAATATGTCCGGGTTTTTGTGTAGCCTTTCCCGGCATAGGGCTGGTACAGCAACCACACCCCGCTACACTTATATTGGATTTGCAGATCGTGGAGCAACTGATTGAACGAAACAACTGACATACCGTAATCCTTTGCGATGACAGTAGTTGCGATGGTGTTCTGACTTTGGAGAACCAAATCATAGTACACAGCCTTTTGTGTCAGTTTCCCTGTGAGCGTTTTCAACTCAGTAGCTTTCCGTCTTTCTGCTAAGAGCTTGCGGAACAAATCGTTAGAGCAATTCTGCTGTGAATCCAACTCCTCCAGCAAAGCATTGGTGAGGTATGTGCCATGTTGGCGGATGCTGGGTAATATTTCATCGCAAACGAACGCCTCAAAGCGGACAGCGGCGGGGAGCCTAGAGCGAATGATGAGACGATACAAATCGCCTTCGGGGATGTAGGTTTTTTCCTGTTGTCCGCCGCTCGTAAGGACGCCCCGTTTCAGGGCCCCCTTACAGTGACGGTCAATCGCATTGCGCGCCCTACTATATCCCAGCATGGTGGCACACTCTTTGGCGGGGAAGTATGGCTTGCCGTCTATCATTAGGATTTCCAGCAGACCAAACTCTGCACTTTCAAAAATTTGTGTTTGATTTTTCATGGTCTCTCTCCTCATATCATTTTAGTTTTACCGCTCATTCTCTACAGAATGATGTTTTTCCGAAACTGACTGCGTCCGCTTTGCTTCCGCCATCTGTTCGCGGTGTGCCTGTATTGCTTCCCTGACAGATACACACTCTGCCGCCTGTGTTTCTAGCTGGGTCAGACCGCCCAGAGCCGCTTCGGTATGCTGTTGCATCTTTGTAAAGCACGACCGGGCGGCATGGAAGGGTGCCACCATTGATTTTGCGACACGACCGATTGGCTTTGGCTCCGATAGTGCCTCTTTGCCGAGTATGGCTCTTCCAATGTTTGCCACATGGCGGCCTGCCTCGTGATACTCCGTACAAGCGGCCTCAATCTGTGCGATCGCTTTGTTATCGAACCGGATATGTTTGTCCAGCGTACGGTACATAGATTCCAGCATCGGCTTAAATCGGAAGAATTGGGCAATATTGTTCAGTGCCACAACACCACCGCTCTGAAAGGCGGTGACGGCAGTCTTGCAACCAGACGCAATCTGCCGTCTGCGCTGTGTCAGTGCATTCCGCAGGCCGGTCACACGTTGCCGCACCGCATCGGTGGCGGTCTGCATTGCCTCTTTGGCCGGGTGGCTTTTCTGTCTGGCGGACTCAAGTTCCTGGCGCATACCGGCAAGCTCGGTAACCGCTGCCGTAAGCTGGCCCTCCAACTTACCGACTTGAACCAGCACGGCAAGAAGCGCGGCCCAGCTCGGCAGATTATGGCCTTCCAAAATTTCCAATAGCTTCTGCACCGGTGGCTCTTCTGTAACCGGTACGCTTTTGGTCTCATCCGTCACTCGTACCTCACCTCCGAAACATTAAAGTGACACACCCGGCCCATGGCGGGTGTGTGGTTTTTGTGCCTGCTCTCGGCGGATGGCATGGAGCAAGGACGCGTTATAATCGGCACCCATGCGGGGCGGGTTGACCGATATGCGTAGGTGCTCAAAGCGTTTGTCGGCACTGAGCATAGCTTTGATTCTCCGGGCGGCAAGGAGGCCCGGTCTATCGGTGTCTAGGTGCAGCACGACACGCCTGATCTGTGGATTGCGTTTCAGAAAAGCGGTTAGTGCAACAGGTGACGTGCCGCCTAGTGAAAGCCGGTACCCGTCCCAATTCCAGCCTTTCCTCTGCTGGAGCGTGGCGTGGGAGAGAGCATCAATGGGTGATTCAAACACTGCGAGGTGGTGGCTGTCAGGGTTGGTTGCGGAAACACAGAAACTGTAACGTTTATCGCTTCCAACGGCATCCATTTTGAAGTCGCCGTTAATCCCACGCATACAGGCGAAGCGCATTTTTCCTTCTGTATCCATACCTGTAAACACGCAGACTACTTTCTCTGACCATCGGGCCTCATAGAGCGTACCAGCACGGAGACACTGCCGAATAATGTCGGGGTGGATGCCTCTTCGCTGAAGGTATGCCACCACATTTGAAGCGAAGCGGCTAGGGCGGGGCGGGGAAAAGTGTCGCTTTTCTAAAGACGGGCTGGCTCGTGGCTTTATGGGCGCAAGCTCCGCAACCCGACCTCCCGCCAGCGTCTCTACCGCCTCCACAAAGCCAACACCTCGGACTTTGATGAGGTAGTCGAGAGCTGAACGTCCGCCGATACCTCGGCTATTCCACATCCACATGCCATTAGAGATGACGAGACTGTCATGGCTGGCGGTGATGTATCGGCCCGGACCATCACGCTTTAGCTCATCCGGTTCGTGGGTTTCCAGATACGAGAGCAAGTCAATCTGCCGTGCCCGGTCAATTTGTGCTTTGCTTACGCCCGGCATGGCAGTCCGGCCTCTTGTAGCTGGAGTAGCGTTGCGCGATGGAAGGTGCCGCAGTTTTGGGCATCGGCAATGGCGGCATGGAACGCTGGGTCATGGGCGAGGGCGTTTAGGTGCGTGATGATATATGGGCAGAGTTGGTGCGGACATGACTCTATACTCACAAGGTCAAGGCAGTTGGAGCAATCTATATCTTTGTACTCATAGCGGAATGGCATGGGTTCTCTCTCCTAACACGAATATAGGGCCGGGCAACCGTTTTGCATAAACGATTGCCCGGCCCTATATTACGTTGAAATCATTGTTATTTTGGAATACATGTGGTATATTGTTGATACGCTTAAAAGGACAAGTCGCTACGCACAATACGCATAGCGACCTCAATTGTTGGCGGCTCTATACTTTGAGTTTACTACGTTTCTGGCGTTCTTACCTTGTAAACTTCCGTTCAACGACAAAAAGAAGGACTGTCCGGCAGGACATGACCAGTTGGCGGGAACCGCCAAGAAAACCCTCGGCGGCAACGCCGAACAGAAAAGGCCAAGGACACGGGACGCACAGGGGCACGCCCCTTACAAAGAGCGCAACGGCTAGGCAGACACAAGCAAGACCTACCCCCTACACATCCATCCGCAAAATCGAATACCTCGGCACTGCCTGCGGCAGCTCCAACCGCAACTCCATCATAGGATGCGGCGCCACCGCAATCGGCGCACCCTTATCATCCCACATAGCAGACAACACAAACCGCTCCGGCTTATCCTCCGGTGTCAATAGTTCTAATGTATCCCCCACGGAAAACCGATTCCGCTGGGTCAGAGTGGCCATCCCGGTATCATCACAGTCCTCCACCACGGCGATTACTTGCGAACCTCGAATATACATGGAATCATCTGTGTACTGTCCGCCGCCCTCCGAATCGTAGAAAAAACCGGTGGAGTACGAACGGTGGCTCACCCGCTCCACTTCCTGAATCCACACCGGGTCTAGTGGCACCCCCGCCCGGTAGGCATCTATGGCCTTGCGGTAAGCGTTGGTGATGACGGCGGCGTAATAAAAACTTTTTGCACGGCCTTCGATTTTCAGGCTGTCCACCCCTGCATCCAACAACTCTGGTAGGTGGGCAATCATGTTGAGGTCACGGGCGTTCATAATATGGGTGCCGCCGTCTTGGGTGATTTCCATGTACTCCCCCGGTCGGGTGGCTTCCACCAGATGATACTTCCAGCGACAGGGCTGGGCACAGTTGCCTTGGTTTGCGTCTCTGCCGATCAGGTACTGGCTCAACAGACACCGACCGGAAAAAGAAACGCACATCGCCCCGTGGACAAAGACTTCAACCTCCAGTCCCCGGGGCCGTTTGGCGCATAGGTGTTCAATTTCAGACAGGCTCATCTCCCGCGCCAAAATAACGCGGTTGGCACCCAAATCATGCCAAGCGGCGGCACTTTCCGTGTTCAAAATGCCCGCTTGCGTACTGATATGGCGGTCTGTCTTCGGCGCATACCGCCCTGCCATGGTGAACACGCCTAAGTCCGCCGTAATCAAGGCATCCACACCTACATCTTGGGCCAAGGCCAAAAAATCCGGCAACTCGGCTAAGTCGGAATCCCGTGGGATGGCGTTGACGGTGAGGTATACCTTCACACCCTGTTTATGGGCCGACGTTACTGCCTCACGCAATCCCGCCTCGTCAAAGTTGGGAGAGGCAGCCCGCATCCCAAACTGCTGCCCCGCCAGATACACCGCATCTGCCCCGTAGCGGAGGGCAAACTGTAGCCGTTCTAAATCCCCGGCGGGGGCTAATAGTTCCATCACTCGCCACCGCCGCCGGTGCCCCAGCCATAGTGAACGAAGTCCGGTGAGTTGGTAAAGGCTTGGTGTTCGGCATAAGTCCTAGTAAAGTGGTGGTGTCCGTCTACATGCAGGGCATAGAAGAAGAAGTCGGTGCGATCCGGGTTCAGGGCCGCCAAGATGGCCGCCACACCCGGATTCCCTACAGGGCCGTAAGGCAAGCCGAGGTGCAAGTAGGTGTTATACGGGCTTTCAATCCGAAGATGGGCATAGAGGACAAACTCAGTCCGCTCCGGCAGGATATACTGGATGGTGGCATCAATACCTAGATGCATTCCCGTCCGAATCCGATTGTGGATGACGGAAGATATCTGAGGTGCTTCTTCTACGCTTGCCATCTCACCTTCAATCATGGCGGCGATGTTGAGTATCTCGTGGAGGGTAAACTCGCTCTCTTCCACCAGTTCGTAAATATCATTCATTTGCATTCTGACATCAAAGTTGCGGAGCATGGTGCGGATGGCACTCTCCGGGCTTTGTCCTAGGAAAAAGTCGTAGGTGTCGGGGAACAGATACCCCTCTAAGCGGTTCATGGTGTTCATGGGCAGGCCGGCTAAAAATTCAAAATTATCGAAGGATACCGTATCCGCCACTTCACGCAGGGCCTCTACGGTGGACACGCCGTTGTATTCTAAGATAGCAAAGGTCTCCATCATGGTTCGGCCCTCTGGGATGGTAACCCGGACGGCGACCAGTTCCCCGGTGCGCTGGTTTAGGCTACGGATAATGGCCCGGAAATCCACAGGCCGCACTTGATAGACCCCCGGCTCAATCCGCTCTTCTCCGCCAAACATATTGACATACTCAATAAACAGCCACTGGTGGTTAATCACCCCTTGGGCATAGAGTTCGTGTGCCACGTCTTCTATGGTGAAGTTGTGGGGAATGGTAATCTCCACCGGCACATCATCTTTGGTGAGGCCTAAGATATCGTCCACCCACATCCAGCCAAGCAGAGCCAAGATGGTGCCCACACCTAAAATGAAGGCGGCATACATCATCCCGCCCAACAGTCCAGTGCGACGGCGGCGGTTTAACCGGATGGCCCGTTCCGTATATCGCCCGTCATCCTCCGGATCTTCTTCATCGTCGTCATCATCGCCATAGTCATAGTTATCATAGTCTAGGCTATCCGCACCTTGTTGGCCGAGGCCTGCATCCTCAGCCATCTCACCGGCCTCGGCAGGGAGTACGCTGGTATCCCCATCGAAAAACGCCTCGTCAATGGGGAAGGTATCCCCTTCCTCTAAGGGTTCCGCCTCAGATGCCGAATCCTTTGGGTGTTCTTCGTTGAAGTATTCGTCCCATTGTTCCCCTTCTTCCGGGGTAAATTCCTCGTCTATGGGATCGTTCCAGTCGTCGTATTTATCAGACATGCTATCCGTCCTTTCCACACGGGGCAAGCCCCGCTACTCTAAATTATATGTCTTAAAGCCACGCTCTGTCAGTCACCACTTGTTCCGCCTCGGCATACTATACCACAGATGGCAGTGCCCCATGGGTTCCTGCCCGATACAAAACAGACACGGCCCGGCTTTTAAACACACCCTGCGCGAGCGCCGGGAGAGAAAACATACACCTCTACAAAAATGTAGCCGAGGCGCAGGCGGCGGAATGGAGTACATGAGTATGTTCAATAACGGTTTTGGCGGTGGATGCTGCTGGTGGATTATTATCATCATCCTGATCCTTTGCTGCTGTTGCGGCGGCAACGACTTTGGCGGTTGCGGCTGCGACAGAGGCGGTTGTTGCTGTTAGTCCTCCCAACTCTGCGGGGCTCCCATCTTTGGGGGCCTCGTAACTTTTATACGGTTTCCACTATGTAGTTTTAGTCAAACAGGTCAGTCATATCCGTTAAAATTCCGAATATTTCCTCATGTATCTCTGCTTCGGGGCGCATATTCTCACCCTCCATACACTGCACCCGGTGCCAGCCGTAACAGGCGGCGGCCTGTTCTGCGGCATCTGCGCACTGTCTGAGATACGCCACGCCGGTCTCATGAATATCCGCCTTGGTGTTGGTGGCAATTTGACGGGCGCATAGGTTTTCTAACGCCACCTCAATGGGCACATCCATATATAGGACGATATCAGGCCGGGGAAGTTCCATATACCCGTGTTCAAACGCATCTAACCATCGAAAAAATTCCTGCCGCTGTTCCCCTTGGAGTTTTGAGCCTTGGTGTACGGCATTGGATGTAGTATACCGATCCGCCAACACGATCTCTCCCCGGCGGTACGCATCCCCCCACACGGTTTTATAGGACGCATAGCGATCCACCGCATAAAAGGTAGAGGCGGCGTGCGGCCCCACATCCTCCGGCTCCGGCCCGAACGCACCGTCTAAGTACATTTTGAGCAGGGCCGAGCTGGGCTTGTCGTACTGGGGAAACACAATATTGGTAAACGCCAGGCCCTGCCGGGTCATCCGCTCGGATAACAGGCGAAATTGAGTACTCTTTCCGCTGCCGTCCACGCCTTCAAATACAATCAGTGCCATTAAATACCAGTCCTCCATGAAAAACGTTGTATCTTTAACAAGCTTTTTTGCGCCACCTCGTTGCACCTAAGGCATTAACTCGGCTAAACCATTTGCGAGAAGAGCGTCCACAAATGGAAGTTTCGTTCTATCTTCCTTGCCGGGCGACAGCCCACCTGCGTCATCCGCCTTGCGGCACGAAAAAAATCTTCGCAAAGCGACAACGCTTTTCATAGAGGACTAGATATTATGGTCTCCCTCGCAATCTTTCCCCGATTACCGCAAATAAAAACAGGGGCAACTTGAGCATTCGTTTGGCCCGCCGGGGCTCTTTGATGAGGCGGTAGAGCCACTCTACCCCCCACTTTCGCCACCATTCTGGGGCCCTGTCCACCACACCGGCGAATACGTCTAACATCCCGCCGAGGCCCGCCATGAGGCCCGTGTCTAAAGTCCCTTCGTAGGTCGCCATCCACCGCTCTTGCTTGGGGGCACCCAAGCAGACCAGCAATAAATCCGGCTTTGCCGCCCGAATAGCATCCACTACTTGAGCATCTTCTCCATATCCATCAGCGGCACCCACAACCCGAAGGCCGGGATATTGTTCCATAATCCGTTCCCCCGCCGTCACTGCGATACCGGGCTTGGCACCGAACAGGAACACGGATTGTCCCTGCCGAGCCATTTGTTCAAACAACCGCACAATGAAATCAGACCCCGGCACCCGTGCCTGTAGGGGCCGCCCTAAAATCCGCGCCCCTAGGGTGATGCCCACCCCATCGGCTAGGACAAGCTTGGCATTAGAGACCAGCTCCCCCACCGGGGGTTCTTTCTGGCAAATCCACGCAATCTCTGCGTTAGGCGTTACCACATATCCGCCGTTTCGCTCTTCGATCAACTGTAGGGCCTTTTCGACGGCCTGCTCCATGGTTACATCATCAAACCCAACTCCCAGAACCTCCGTCCGCACAAAACTGCCCCCTTGCTGTGAAAATCTTCCAATAGTATACCACACCTTGGGTGGGTTGTCGAGTGTGGTGTGTTTGTTGGTTTTGGTTTGGCGGAGGCCACCGGCAGGGCATACACGTTGGCGGCATTCGCCAAGCACCCCCCGGCGGCAACGCCGAACAAAAAATCAAGACGCATATTCCCTCCCGTGCCGTGAAATACTAACCCCGTATCAAACACACTGGAGGGAAATTTTTATGCCAAGCTTAACCGCAAAAGAACTCACCGCCCTAGAGGACACCTTAGGCAGTGAGCAAAACCTGGTCAAAAAGTTCCAAGCCCTAGCCAGTCTCTGCAATGATACCAAGATTAGAGCAGAGCTAGAAGGCATGGCCCAAGTCCATCAAAAACACGTCAACGCCTTGGCCCAATTTTTGCAATAGGAGGAACCGCCAACATGTCAGACCCAAACAGATGTGCCCAACTCATGACAGAAAAAGAAATTTTGCAAGACTGTCTCGGCAGTCAAAAACTGGCCTCCGCCACGTATAACACCTTCGCCGGTGAATGCGTCAACGAACAGCTCCGCACCACCATGCTTAACATTTTAGATGAAGAGCACAAACTGCAAGCGGATATCTTCAACTGTATGCAGTCCAACGGCTGGTATCAGGTCGAGCCCGCCGACCAGCAGAAGGTACAGCAGGCGAAACAGAAGTATTGCGGTTAGTCCAAGCCCCCACCGAAAGCACAGCCACATGTTATGGCTGTGCTTTCCTGTGTCGAGCGGGAACACACAAACAAGACAATCCCAAAAAACTATTGTACTTTCTCGCTAATTATGATAACATAGGCTGAATAGCTTGCTCTCACGAAAGGTGGCGTGCTTTAATGAGTTGGTTTATGGCGGTTTTTTTGGGAATTGTCCAAGGTGTGACAGAGTTTTTGCCGATTTCTAGTTCTGGGCATTTGGCCCTGTTCCAGAGTTTCGGGTTGGAAGCGGATTCGCTTCTTCATGAGCGGCACATATTTTTCGATGTGCTACTTCACATGGGTACATTAGCGGCCGTTTGTATCGCTTATCGGCAGGATATTCGAGACATGTGCAAATCGGTGTTTGCCTTGGTTGTGCCAAGTCGGCGTAGCAGTGTAGAAGATGACCCAAGCGCACCGACCAAGGTGCGGCTGGCATTTTTGCTGGTGCTTGCCACGTTGCCGCTGGTGCTTGTTATCCCGTTCCGGCACGCAATTGAGGCACTGGGCAACCGCATGTGGTTTGTGGGGCTGATGTTGCTGATTACCGGCGGGTTCTTGTTCTACTCAGATAAGCTGGCCCAAGGGCGGCGCACTGAGCGGAACATGCCCGTGCTGGCGGCCTTGTTTGTGGGGTTTAGTCAAGCCATCGGAGTCGTGCCGGGGATTAGCCGCTCGGGGATTACCATCACCGCCGGTATGATGTCCGGATTAGACCGGGGCTTTGCGGTGCGGTTTTCGTTTTTGATGAGCATCCCCGCCATTTTGGGTGCCAATATTGTGACCTTGTTTGGCTCGTTGGACACGGTGGACTGGTCGTTGATGCCGCTGTACATAGTGGGTGTTATCGTCGCCGGTGTGGTGGGATATTTCGCCATCCATCTGGTGAAGCTGTTGGTGAAAAAAGGTAGCTTCGGCAAATTTGCGTACTACTGCTGGGGCATCGGGATTATTGCCATCATCACTTCCATCGTCCAAGGGATTATGGGTTAGACGCATTACATAAAAACAAACGGCCCCGCGCAGTAAGTCGCGCGGGGCCTGATTAAATCACCGGAGGGTTTCTACTACTATGCCAGCACCAAAGAAACAGACAAAACCGAAAAAACCGGCGGCTCCTGCCAAAAAGCCTCCGCGACGACGGGAGATCGGTGCGGTTGTCTGCCTGCTTTTGGGCGTTTTTTCCTTTTTGGCCTATTTTGCATCACTTACAGACGTGGCTTGGCTGCTCCGCTGGCTGCGGGATGGGATAAGCGGTCTTGTGGGCTGGGGCTTTTTCGCAGTCCCGCCGGCCCTGTTTTTTATTATGGTGACCTTAGCGTTCCATCGGGGACAGCCTGTGCGGCTTCGGGTACTCAGCACCGCCACCATGCCTGTATTTGTGGGGGCATTGTTGCACCTGTTTTTATCCCATGTGGACGAGCCTTTCGGCACGGAGCTCATGGGGATCTTGTGGGAAACCGGGCAGGAGATGGACAGCGGCGGAGTAATGAGCGGCCTGTTGGCTACGTTTTTGGAGAATATGCTCAGTATTGTGGGAGCCGCAATTCTACTGGTGTTGTTGCTGGCTTTTTTTGTGCTTCTCATTTGCAGAAAAAGCCCGGCCGATATTGCCGACTGGTTCAAAAACAGAGAGCGACCAGAGTATGAGCCGGAATATGACGACCGTGCCCACGCCCCGGCGGAACCGCCTCAAAAGAAAAAACGCCGTCCGCCCATGATAGACATCCCGGTAGACGGAGAAACCCCGTCTGAGCGTACAGAGCCGCCTGGGAAACCAGGCAAAAAAGGCATCAAGCTCCGCCGCCCCGGTGTGGCGACACCGGACGAGTTTTTAGCGGCAGATCAAGAGGGGCGAGAAATACCTGTCCCGCCGGTGCGGGAAGAGCGGTCAGAGTTTGCCCGGCAGTTTGACATTCCATTTTCTCATGACGAGCATGTGCCGGATCTAACGCCCCATCAGCCCGCTGCACCCATGCCCAAGGTTATAGAGACGCCCATCCCGGAGGCGGGGTTTGATAAACTCAAACCCAAAGAGGTGGCAGAGGCACGGGCGGACATCGCAAAAGACATTGCCGAACACGCCGTGGACGAGTTCGCCGATTACAAATACCCGGATTTGAGCCTGCTTCGTCAGAGTCGCGGCAGTAACGCCGCAGATGGGAAGAAAGAGGTAGCCCTAAACGCCGAGCGGCTGGATGCGGCTTTGGGTAGTTTCGGGATTGAGGCCAACATCGTCAACGCCACCCGTGGCCCCTCGGTGACCCGGTATGAGTTGGAGTTAGAGCCGGGGATGAAGTTGAGCAAGCTGACCAACCTAGCCGGGGATTTGGCCCTGTCTTTGGGGGTCAGTAGTGTGCGGATTGCGCCGATTCCTAATAAAATCTCTACCGTAGGGATTGAGGTGCCCAATAAAGTGGTGAGCATGGTTCACCTGCGGGACGTGATTGAATCCAGCAACTTCCAGACCCCGAAGGGCAAGCTGACCTTTGCGTTGGGGAAAGACATCAGCGGCACCTCTATGGTGGGCAACATTGCAAAACTGCCCCATCTGCTCATTGCGGGAACCACAGGGAGCGGGAAGTCTGTCACCATGAACTCGCTGATTCTCAGTGTGCTGTATAAGGCCCGCCCGGATGAGGTCAAGTTCATCATGATTGACCCCAAGATGGTCGAGTTCGGTATCTTTAACGGTATCCCCCATCTGTTGATTCCTGTAGTCACAGACCCGAAAAAAGCCGCCGGTGCCCTACAATGGGCGGTGACGGAGATGTTAAAGCGGTATAATCTGTTCAAAGACGTGGGGGTGCGGGACTTGGAGACCTACAACCGCCGTGTCGCCGACCAAGAGGATATGCAGACCTTCCCCCAACTGGTGGTGGTCATTGACGAGTTGGCTGATTTGATGATTGTGGCATCCAAAGAAGTGGAGGAGTCCATCTGCCGTGTGGCCCAGATGGGTCGTGCCGCAGGGATTCACTTAGTCATTGCCACCCAGCGACCCTCGGCGGACGTGATTACGGGGCTGATGAAGGCGAATATTCCGTCCCGGATTGCGTTGTCTGTGTCATCGTCTATGGAGTCCCGGATTATCATGGATGAAAACGGGGCGGATAAGCTGGTTGGGAACGGTGACATGCTCTATAAACCTGTGGGCGGGAAGCCCACCCGGATTCAGGGCACCTTCGTCAGTGACGAGGAGCGGGAGCGGGTCATTGACTTCCTGAAAGCCGAGAGTGCGCCCCAATACGATGATGCGGTGGACAACTTTATTGAAATTGCCGCCAGTGAGGAAAAAGGTGCGTCTGGCACCGATAGCGGCGGTTCTGATCATGATTATGATGAGATGTTTGACGATGCGGTACAAGTAGTGTTGGATTTGGGCCAAGCATCCACCTCTGTGCTCCAGCGGCGCTTAAAGTTGGGGTATTCCCGTGCCGCACGGCTCATTGACCAGCTGGAAGAGGCGGGAGTTGTGGGGCCGTTTGAGGGGTCAAAGCCCAGAAAGCTCATGATCACCCGTGCCCAGTGGCAGGCCCGGCAAGCGGGGGAAGAGGTAGAAGATGCCGGGGGCGAGGCCCCGGTCGCCAGTGATCATCAGGCCTTTGCCGCAATCCCACGGGATGATTTTTCCGATTTGGAATCAGAGAACAAGGACGAGGATTCGTTTGATGACTGATTATTTTCAGATGACCATGACGGACAGTGAAATTAGCACCATTTCTAACTTGGGCTTGGCCCATTTGGGGGATGGGGTGTATGAACTGCTGATTCGCGCTTGGCTTTGTAAACAAGGCAAGGCCACTGCCAAGGGGCTTCATAAGGCGGCGGTGGGTTATGTGTCGGCCCCGGCCCAAGCGGAGGCCGCAGGGCGGTTGTTGCCCCACCTTACCGAGGGGGAACAGGCGGTGTATCGCCGAGGGCGAAACGCACGGGTGAACACCACGCCGCAAAGTGCAAGTTTAGAAGAATATCACGCCGCCACCGGGTTAGAGGCCCTGTTTGGGTGCCTATACCTCAAGGGCGAGACCCGGCGGATTAACGAGTTGTTTGGGATTATTATGGGAGAGCAATAGTATGCCGTTAGATGCAGTATGCCTGACCGCAATTCTGGCCGAACTCCGGCCGGAATTGGTGGGAACCAGAGTGGATAAAGTGCAACAGCCGGAGAGCAGCAAGGTACTGCTTAGTCTCCGGGGCCGTAATGGGGGCGGGAAACTACTCTTAGCGGCTGGCTCCGGCAGTGGGCGGTTGCTCCTCACCCAGCGGAGTTTTGAGAACCCCCAAAGTCCGCCTATGTTTTGTATGTTACTGCGAAAACATCTGGTGGGCGCACGGTTGGCGGCCATGGAGCAGCCGACCATGGAGCGGATTGTAAAGCTAGAGTTTGATACCTATAACGAGCTGGGCGAGCCTAGCCGGAAGATGCTGATTTTAGAACTGCTGGGCAAGTTGACTAACTTGATTCTAGTAGACGATGAGGGTATCATCCTAGATGCCTTGCGACGGGTGGACGAGGATATGAGCCGCACTCGCCGGATTCTGCCGGGGCTTCGGTATCACCTGCCGGAAGCCCAGGGGAAATGGAATCCGTTGGAAGTCGGGCATGATGAGATGCAAACGGCCCTTGCCGCCTGTTTGCCTGACCAACCAAAAGACAAGTGGCTGTTGAACACCTTCAATGGTCTGTCACCACTGGTTTGCCGGGAGCTGGCAGAGGGGGCTGCCGACACGTTTGCAGACGACCTGTTGGCCTTTTTTGCGACCATCAAAGCAGGGGCATTTACCCCCTATCTGCTCACCGGGCCGAATGGCCCTATGGACTTTAGCTACATCCCCATTCATCAATACGGCACAGCGGCTACGCTGGCCAAGGCAGACAGTTTTTCTGCTCTTTTAGACGATTTTTACGAGTCCCGTGACCGTATAGACCGCCACCGGCAACAGGCGGGGGCGCTTCTTAAAACCGTCACCAACCTCCGTGACCGTACTGCTCGGAAACTGGAAATTCAGCGGAAAGAACAGTGTGATGCAGAGAACCGTGAGCGGTTCCGAGAGCAGGGCGATATTTTGACGGCGAACCTTCACACAGTGAAAAAGGGACAGAGTAGTCTCACGGCGCAAAACTTTTATGACCCGGATAGCGGGGATATTACCATCAAATTAGACCCCTTGAAAACACCGCAACAAAACGCCCAAGCCCTCTACAAACGCTATGCCAAGGCTAAGACGGCAGAGCGGCACCTAATTGAACAAATCCAAAAAGGCGAGCAGGAGTTGGAGTACCAAAACAGCGTACTGGAAGCCATCGCAAGAGCCGAGACTACAGCAGACGTGGCCCAGATTCGAGAAGAGCTAGCCGACGTGGGCTTGCTCCGTGCCCAGAGTAGCGGGAAACGACAAAAACTGCCAGCGGCAAAGCCCTTGCGGTTTATCTCCAGCACCGGCGTCCCCATTTATGCGGGGAAAAATAACATGCAAAACGACCAGCTTACCTTCAAGACCGCCCATCGGGGCGATACTTGGCTCCATGTGCAAAAAATCCACGGCTCTCATGTGATTATTGAGACCGCCGGGGCCGAGCCGGATCCGCAGACATTAGAAGAGGCCGCCATTATCGCCGCGTTTTACTCCCAAGGTCGGGCGGGTAGTAAGATTCCTGTGGACTACACCATCGTTAAGCATGTCAAAAAGCCATCCGGCGGTAAGCCGGGTGCGGCCCATTATGTGAATTATAAGACTATTTTTGCAGACCCGGACGAAGCGACAGTCAACCGATTGCGAAAGGAGAAGTAGCCATGGCACAAATCACAATTCGCCTAGCCACGGCAGAGGACGCAGGGACAGTGGCAAAGATTTATCAAGATTATGTGGAAAGCACCCCTACATCTCTCGACCTAAACCCACCCACCACGGGAGAGATGGAGTGCCGTATCTGCACTTGCGGTCAATTCTATCCCTTTTTGGTCTGTGAGGTAGATGGCACGGTGGAGGCATATGCCTATGCCTTTCGCCGATTTGAAGAGCAAGCCTTTGATTGGGGTGCGTTCGTGTCCACTTATGTTTCCCAAGCCGCCACTGGCCACGGCATCGGCCGGACATTGTTGGGGGTGTTAGAGAACATTCTGCGAGACATGGGCATTGTGAGCATCTATTCCATGGCCACGTTGAGTGAGAAGAGCAAATATTTCCACCTAGCCCGTGGGTTTAGCGAGGCAGGGAGGCTCAGAGAGGCCACCTATCGGCAGGGCAAGTGGCGGGATTTGGCTTATTATGAGAAAACCATCGCCCTTCACGACGAAAATCCCGCCCCAGTGAAGTCGGTACAAGAGTTAGACCAAGTTGTATTAGAAAACATCCTCCGCCGGGCAGAGAAGGCGGTTCATCTGTAGTAGAAAACATAAAATTAGAGCATACTCAAATATACGATTTTGCATTTAGTGCATGATTACTTGAGTATGCTCTTTATAATATTATGGGAAACAAAGAAACACTTGACCTTCCAGTGGGTGTATGGTGTACAGTTGTGTTGTAAGGGACGTATTTACGCAAGGAGGGCTGATGTATGCAGATGAAAGAAGTTGAAGTCTTAACCGGGCTCACCGGGAAAAACATTCGCTTTTATGAGAAAGCGGGACTACTCACGCCACGGCGCAATGCGAGTAATAGTTATCGGCAGTATTCAGACGAGGATGTCAAGCGGTTAAAGACAATCAAGTTACTCCGTAAGTTGGACATTGGGATCAAGGATATTAAGGATATGTTAGACGGTGATTTAGAGCTAAATGAGTGTATGACTATATATTTGCCTTGTTATGTCCGAAGGAAAGAAGAGTTGGAGAAAACGATTGAATTGTGTACCAAGATTCAAGCAGAGAAAACCAGCCTGCAAGATTTAGATACGAACTTTTACTTAAAAGAGGTCGCCGCCGCAGAGCGAAGGGGCGCAAGGTTCAAAGACATTGCCAGAGATTTTGCAAACAAAGCAAGGGGCATTTTGCCTGTCCATGCCAAACTATTTTTTGAGCCGAGAGAACCGGTGATGAATCAATGGGATTTCAAGAAAGAGCTGGAACGCTATGCCGAGCAAGAAGAGAAGTCTCTGACCTTCATCTCTCTTGGTATGCGCCCGAAGATTTTGCTAGACGGGACGGTATACTCCTGTGCGTTAGAGATGCCCCGGCTGTTCTATTTCCCCTTCTCCATCTTTTTTGCCGCCCAATTTAACTTTGGATACCGTTGGATTTATCTGTACGAAATGATCGGGTATGAATGGTGAGTCATTCATACCCGGTTCGCTATCATTTATTGACTTTTTTCTTGTGAAACGCAGAGGGCACCAAGCGGTACGCCTCTTTTTTGTCCATTTTGGTGATGTACCGTGTGGCGATTTGTGCGCCGCAGTGGGGACAAAACAGTGCCCCGTGGTATTGGGAGAAGTCAATAGAGCCGTCTATGATACGGTCGTTGTACATTTTTACAAAGTTACTCTCGCCGACTTTTTGGTAGTGGGCGATGAAGGTTTTGCAATGGGCGCAAGTGACCTCCAAAATGTGGCTGCCGCGGATTTTTTTGGTGTTGGGGTTTTTGTGGATGGTCATAATGGGAACCCTCCGGGGTGGTGGTTTTTAGTGCTTTGTAGGGGTAGGGCTTGTGTCTGTCCCGCCCTTGGTTTTTTTGGTTCGGCGTTGCCGCCGAGGGTTTTCTTGGCGGCAACCGCCGACTGGTTTTGTCCTGCCGGACGGGCTTTCTTTTTGTCGTTGAACAAAAAGAAACAAAAAATCAACACAGGGGCTGCGCCCCTATGTACCCGCTGAGGTCAAGGTCCAATGTAGAGACCGTTTTCATGTTATACTCTGTACTGGCGACAACACTCACCTACCAGAAGTCCGGTTGCCTCGGAACCTAGAAGGGCGTTTTTCGCCGCCAGATTGATGTACTATTGAAAGGCCGTTCAAAAATGGCAATCATAGGGTCAAGAGAGTAAGGTCTGGGTCAAGGTCAAGAGACCTTTCCGATCGGCTCTCCTAAGTGACGGAGAGCCTAGCACTCGAAAAGGGGAGGCCTTTTTCATATCATTTTGAGTACATTTCAATAGAACATCCCACCGGCGGTGCCACCGCCCTTGACCATTGGGGTTGAGAGTACTATTACATTTGGCTAGAGAATATCGGCACTAGTGCAGAGTATAAGGTGCAAAACCGTCGTCACTCTGCACTTGACCTTGCGGGTACATAGGGGCACAGCCCCTGTGTTGACTTTTTGCTTCTTTTTGTTCAACGACAAAAAGATGGCCCGTCCGGCAGGACATAACCAGTTGGCGGGAACCGCCAAGTCAAAATCGGCGCAAGCCGAATAGGGAAGGGTCAAGCGCACGGGACACACAGAAGCCCCCCCCACAAAGGACAAAAACCAAAAAACCTACCCCACCGGTACTGGAATCTCCACCACTTCCAGCTCCGCCACCACCGCTGTCCCGGCGGACGCTTCCGCCATCTGGACACAAAACGCCGCCGCTTCGGGGGCGGGGACAAGTAGCGTTAGGGTCACGTCTGCGGCAAAGTCGGTGGCCTCAATCACCGCACCGTGGTCGATGGCGGTTTTGGAGAGTCGTTCGTATTGGGGATAGCTACAGCCCAGCGTGAGCCGTTGCCACTCCCGCACGACGCTGATTCCAGCAGCATCTAGGGCGGCCTTGGCGGTCTGGGCGTAAGCGCGCACCAAACCGCCAGCACCCAAAAGAGTGCCGCCGAAATAGCGGGTGACGGTACAGAGGACGTTGGTGATTTCTTCTTTGACGAAGACGTTTAATACCGGCTGTCCTGCCGTACCTTGGGGCTCGCCGTCATCGGAATAGCGAAGAATGTTGCCCTCTTGGATGACATAAGCAAATACATTGTGGTTGGCGGCCCGGTGCTCTGCCCGGAGGGCGGTGAGGTGTTCTTGCGCCTCCGCTTCCGTGGTCACAGGATAGATGCGGCCAATGAAGCGAGAGCGTTTTTCTATGACCTCCACCTCAGCGGCGGCGGTGGGGATGTGGTATTCTTTCACTGGATATACGCCTCCAACTGGCCGTGCAGCCGCTCGGGTACGATGGCGGTGAGGGCGATGTGGTCATCCAAATCCTCTCGGGACAAGACTTCGCCGTCTTTATAGAGGCGGTCGATAATCCTGGCGTCTTGGTAGGGGATATGGAGTTCCACCCGCTTGCTGGCTTGGAGCAAAATCTCCCCAATCCGCCGGGTTAATACATCGCAACCCTCACCGGTTTTGGCGGAGATGCGGAGCGTGTCCTCGTTTCTGGGCAGAATTTCGCCGGTGTAGACATCGCTTTTGTTAAACACCTCTAGCCGTGGCGTATCCTCGGCGCCCAGTTCCCGGATCAGTTTGTTTACCACCGCAACCTGATCCTCCCAACTGGGGTTCGAGGCATCGATGACGTGGATGAGCAGATCGGCGTAGGTCAGCTCTTCCAAGGTGGCCTTAAACGCCTCCACAAAATGGTGGGGCAGGCGCTGGATGAAGCCGACGGTGTCAGAGAGTAAAATTTCTCCCACCTCTTCTAATCGAATCCGCCGGGTGGTGGTGTCTAGGGTGTCAAACAGCCGGTCTTTGGCCTGAATATCTGCCCCGGTAATCTGGTTGAGCAGGGTGGATTTTCCTGCATTGGTATAGCCCACCAAGGCCACCACCGGGACAGCGTTTTTCTCTCGCTGCCGCCGCTGGGTAGAGCGGACACGGCGGACTTGTTCTAATTCTTCCTCTAGTTTTTGGAGCCGCCGCCGGACATGCCGCCGGTCAGATTCTAGTTGGGTCTCACCGGGGCCGCGGGTGCCGATGGGGGCGGAGGTGCCGGTTTGACTCTCCAAGTGCTGCCACATACCGATGAGGCGGGGCAGCAGGTATTTATACTGGGCCAGCTCTACTTGCAGTTTACCCTCTCTCGTCTGGGCCCGCTGGGCGAAAATGTCCATGATAAGCCCAGAGCGGTCGATGACCCGTACGCCCAATTCTTCTGACATGGCCCGCATTTGAGAGGGGGAGAGTTCGTTGTCGATGACCGCCAAGTCGCACTGTTCGGCCTCGATGAGTTCTTTCATCTCCGCAATCTTTCCCTTACCTAAAAATGTGCGGGAATCCGGCTTATCTCGTGACTGGAACACCACACCGCAAGCCGTGCCGCCGGCGGTTTCTAACAGGGCTTCTAGTTCTTCTAAACTCTCATCTGTGCTCCGCTGGTCTCTGTCCATACTAGCGGCGGACAGGCCCGCCAATACAGCCCGTTCTAGGGCCTTTGATTTTTCAATAATAGTAATCAGTCCTTCTTTGTATAAACTTCAACAATCTCCCCCATATACATGGTGTGGAGACCGCCTTTTTTCTCGTTGTAGTATAATGCGGGGTCAAATCCTTGCATTTTGTCTCGTGTAATCTCGTCCCGGTAGCGTTTTTTGCAGATGAGGACAAGCTCTGCCTCCGGGAAGTACACGCCGCCTTCTGCACCCTCAGCCACGGTAAACCCACAGGCGTTCACCTTATCTACGTCCCGGCCGCTTTCTTTGCCGCAGAAGGCCAGCGCATCTCGCCACTGGGGGCCAAAGAAGGCGATGGAGAACCGATCCTCTGCCTCTACAAAACCATAGGTATGCCGCTCGGGCCGGATGAAAATGGTCACCATAGGCTGATTCCAGAGTACGCCCACACTGCCCCAACTGGCGGTCATGGTGCCAAGGGCCTCCGGCGTTCCTGCTGTGACCAGCATCCATTCCTTGTCAAGACGATGGATGAGTTGGCCGATGTCTTTGGTTTGGGTCAAATCTAGTTTTTGCATGGGAAACCTCCAATATGTAGTGGTATAGTTGATTAAATTGAAAATAGCCCACCGCCTTGCGGTGTATGTTTCGCATCTCTTCGTCTTCCTCCTTGCCGGGCACAAAGCACGCCTGCGTCGTCATCCTTGATCTGCAAAGCATACCCACACAATCCGTTGAGCCATTTCCAATTTAATCAACTATATTACGAGTATATTAGAGCATTGTTTGGAAATGACAAAAAGCCCACACCAAAACTGGCGTAGGCTCATATAGTCGCTTCCTTGTATGCGGTAGCTTACATGCCAAATTTCTTGTTAAATTTGTCCACACGACCGCTGGTGTCAACCAGTTTCTGTTTGCCGGTGTAGAAGGGATGGCACTTAGAACAAATCTCAATCTTGATGTCAGGCCGGGTGCTGCCCGTCTCAATCACCTCGCCGCAGGCGCAGCGGATGGTGGTTTGTTTGTAGTCCGGATGGATTCCCATTTTCATTGTACATTCACCTCTTTTACAGGGGATTTTAACACTTACACTATATTGTAACACAGAAACCAAAAAGATGCAAGCCCTTTATCCAAGGGTGGCGATGGCCTCAATCTCTACTCTGGCTCCCGCCGGGAGGGCCGCCACTTGATAGCAAGAGCGGGCGGGCGGGTCTACAGAAAATGCCTCTGCATACAGGGCGTTGACCGCTTGGAAATCTGCCAAATCTGCTAGGAACACTTGGGTTTTTACCACGTCTTTGAAGTCGGCGCCGGCGGCGTGTAATACGGCCTTCAGGTTTTCTAGTACCTGTTTGGTCTGGGCCTCAATCCCGCCTTCGACCAGCTTGCCTGTGGCGGGGTCTAGCGGGATCTGGCCGGAAGTGAAAAGCAAGTTCCCGGTTTGCACAGCGTGGGAATACGGCCCGATTGCCGCCGGGGCGTTTGGGGCGGTGATGGTTTTTTTCATACGGGGGCGGTCTCCTATTGTTTTGTTAGGGTGTGTCTATTGTAATGTGTTGGGGTATGGGTTGTCAACTCTTTCCGGTGCTTACTCTTCAAGTCTATCCCGCCGGCGGTCGAGTAGTTGGTTTGCAACCAAGCCAGCGGAGACAAGTACGCCGCCGAGGAAGATGTTGAAGGAAAATACACCGTCTAGTACCGTGTCAATCAAGATGCCAGTGAATACTTGTCCGATGAAGAGTAACAGAGTGAGGTAAAACGCCGATACCTTCAACACGAGGACGTTTGCCAGCATGATTACCACCACGCCGAGCAGACCGCCGGTGTAGAGGAACCAGTCTGTCGAGGGGCGGAACCCGAAGAACGGCGTGTTGCCTGTCTCAAAGAACAAGAAGACCGGTAATGCCACGGCGAGCCCGATGATGTAATTGAAAAACGTACTCGTCCGAACCGTGGTCACATCTGACAGCTTGGCGTTCAATGTGCGGCTGAGTACCACGCTGATGCCGCCGCCAAAGGAGACGAGCATGGCGAAGAACTCAAAGCTTGTCAGCATAGGTGCAATACCGACGAGGATTAAAATCAGCCCCGCCAAATTGCCCTTGCTAAACCGCCGCTGTTGTAGGCCCCACAGGCCGAAGTGGTCAATGAGCAGGCCGGAAATACTTTGCCCCAGAAGCCCCAAAGCCAAAATGGCAGAGATGCTGATGCGGCCAAAGGCGAGGTTTGCAAACAGCACATTGAGCACCCCGATTGCGCCGCCCAAATACAAAAACCACGGGTGCCGCGAAGCGAAGGGGTTTTCCCGCTTGACGAGTACCAATATCCCGATTAAAATCAGGCCGGTGATATGGATAAACACCGTGGCCCAGTGCAGGCCGTATAAATCTGACAACCCGCCGTTGACCGCAACCATAACGGAAATCAAAACCCCCGATAACAGGGAGAGGATATAATACATACTTAATACCCTGTGCCGGTGACGCCTGACAGAATTTTCACCGCAGAGCTGGTGCCGAGGCGGTCACAGCCTTGTTCGATGTAGCGCACCATATCCTCACGGGTGCGGATGCCGCCAGCGGCTTTGATTTTGACCTTTGGGCCGATGTGGGCCTTGAATAGCGCAATATCTTCTGGTGTGGCACCGGCAGAGCCAAAACCGGTGGAGGTTTTGATATAGTCTGCGCCGCCCTCAGTGATGCAGTGGCAGAGCTTGATTTTTTCGTCATCGGTCAGGTTGCAGGTCTCAATGATGACTTTTAGGATATTGTCGCCACAGGCCTGTTTCAGTGCGGTAATCTCGGCGGTTACGAGGGAAAAGTCGCCGTTTTTTACGTCGCCTTGGTTTACGACCATGTCTATTTCCTTTGCACCCTCATGGATAGCGAGTTCGGTTTCTCGTACCTTGGCTTCTGTTTTGGCGTACCCCAGCGGGAAGCCGACTACGGTGCAGACTGTTAGGTTGTCACCATGTTGGTTGGCTGTGCGATTGACATAGCTGGGCGGGATGCAGACAGATGCGACACCGTAGGTTATAGCCTCGTCGCAAAGTGTTTGAATTTGTGACCATGTGGCAGTGGGGGCGAGTAGGGTATGGTCTACGTGGGAGAATATAGTTTTGTTATCCATGGGGTGCCTCCAAGTATCTATTGATTACTTACGATGATACTCTTCGTGGGGGGAAATGTCAATATGTACGCTGTTGGGTGTGGGCAGACTTTGTGTCTGTTTGCCCGTTGCGCCCTTTGTAGGGGGCGTGCTCCTGCGCGTCCCGGCCCTTGACCTTTCCTTTCGGCGTGTCCGCCGAGGGTTTTCTTGGTGGGAACCGCCAACTGGTCATGTCCTGCCGGACGGGCCTTCTTTGCGGTTTCGCAAAGAAGCAAAAGAAACATAGGAGCTGCGCCCCTATGTACCCGCAAGGTCAAGGGCAGAGTGACGACGGTTTTGCGCCTTATACTCCGTACTGGTGTCAAAGCCCTCTAGCCGGATGTAATAGTACTCTCAACCCCAATGGTCAAGGGCGGGGGTGGTGCCGGGTTGGTGTGCTATTGAAATGTGCTTATGAATGGATAGCAATGGCCAAGGGAGTAGTTGTTTGCGTATCCAAAACGTTACCGCCGTATTCCCTTATGTGGGGGATACGGCGGTTGTGTGTCTGTTTGTTCGCTGTTATGAAAACGTTTCGTTTGAATTGGAATCGGTTTGCTTCTTTTTCTGTTTGGGAATCACAAGGCCAAGGAACAGTCCAACTAATGCGGGGACAAAGGAAAAAATAGCTATCCCAAAAAAGTAGTCAATGTCCCAGAACGCAGCTCTTGGAAGCGTAAGGAGAATATTCAATGCGAAAACCGCCAATGGAGTAAGCCACATCCACTTGGTGCGTAGCCTAGCCTGTAAAAAGCAGGTCACAGCGGCAGAGAGCGGCCAGAAGATCAACAGGAAAAAGCCATAGGTCAGCTCATTGCCTGTAATAATGCCGGGTTGGCCCATAATAAGCGCAATTGTAAATATGGCCAACACAGGGACATAGGTCAAAACAAATTTTAAGGCACGGTTATTATTCGGCATGATTGCCCCCTCTATCGCCGTGTAAGTGCGTGAAGGGCATATGCGACCTCCGCCCTGGTTGCATGGAGACGTGGTTGGCACATTTCATCTGTTGCGATTAATATCTGGTTCGGTGTTGTAAATGCCCATCTCATTGGGGTGAGTGCCCAACTTGACACCTGTTCACGGTCAGAAAAACGACTCAGCGAGTTCTGGTTAACCGTTACTGAAAATCCATACCCTTGGGCATGTCGATACAAAAAAGTTGCAACCTGTTCGCGTGTAACAGGGTCATTTGGGGCAAATTGGGTCGCCGATATTCCTGTTACAATTCCACGGCTATACCCCCAAAGAACTGCGTCTCGAAACCATGCAGTAGCCGGTACGTCAGTAAACGGCGTTGCGCCAGCCACGTTTGGCTCGCCTGCCATTCGATAAAGGAATTCAACCATTTGCGCTCTTGTTACAGCTTGCTCGGGGCTAAATCTAGTTTCTGACGTGCCGCGGGCAATTCCGTTATTTGCGAGAAAAATGATTGCGTCTCTCTTTGCTATGGGCAAACCGGAAATGTCTGTAAAGCGACCGCTCGGAAATGTGTCGTGGATGCTTATGGTCTGCGTGCTGCTGTGGTCACGAATATTCCTAGGCCATACGGTTCCGGAAGTATTCCCATCAATGTTAATTCCTTGATGCAAATATGCTGCCCATACAAGTTCGGAACAGTACCATGTGGTAGAATTGGCTGCCGCGTTTCTTCCTATCAGATGCCAAGGCCGGGCGCTGCTAATAACTGGAAAAGGCTTTCCTAATTGTTCAACAGTGAATTGCACAGCACTATGAATTTGAGTGGTTGTTGCATTCGTTACAC
This sequence comes from Oscillospiraceae bacterium, assembly GCA_009779845.1. Classification (GTDB taxonomy): domain Bacteria; phylum Bacillota; class Clostridia; order Oscillospirales; family Oscillospiraceae; genus WRAB01. The sequence continues at coordinate 32,864 of WRBE01000002.1, read as the reverse complement.
GCAGCACACTCCCAATCCTATCATCAATACGGCGGTCATCTAATATGCTGCGAACAACGCCAATTTCAATTGATTCAATCAGGCGAACAAAGAAAATTCTGCGTGATGTGCAAAAAAACTTTCCTTCCACAATGGCGCTATGTCCTAACAGCCCAAAGGGGCCGCCAGCATCCTCGTGAATGATATCTCCTTTCCGTATGTTTGGCAACAACGAATATCGTCCATATGTAGCTTGTGCAGGTAACCACAAACCAGTATCGTAATAATATGCCAAGGGGCCACCCCAAAAAGGGTCAAGCGGAATTTCATCAAACGCTTCCACAGCCTGTAGCCGCAACGCATCCAAATATTCTTCCACAAATGCGTTTACGGAAAGATGACCGCTCAGTTCATGCGCTTCTTGAAATAACTCGAAACTAAGGTGCTCTAACCGAATCCCAATCGATACCGCATAGTCTAAAATAACTACATAAGCTTCAAGCAATTCTTCCTCAAACAAGCTAAGAGCATCCGTATCATTGAGCTTTGTGCTTCGAATCGCCTCGAAGGTTATTGCCTCGAGGGCTGCATTTTCCGGCTCTACCGCCAATCCCGCTGGGGTTACCGCCCCCAATAACATCAAGACCATTAAACAAATACATAACATTCTTTGTTTCATAATAATGTTCCCACTTTCTTGCTTTTGCAAGCATTTGGAACCTAATTGTATAGATGTATGTGTATTATGTCAAGAGAAAAGCAACCAAAAAAGGGACAGGTACTGTCGCCAGTGCATCGTCCCCTATAAAAGGGTATCTAGATTTTTTCAAAAAGCATTTGAAAATTTAGTGGTAAGTATGGTAAAATGACCACAGGGCACCTTACGCCAAACAGTCCTCGACATCTACTCATCCTCCCGCCGCAACAGCGGCCAAATCCAGCTCACTACCAACACCCCTAAGATGATTAGCATGTCATCATCTTCCCCTTCTAAAAATAGGTAGATGAGCACCAAAACCAGCAAAATATCCCCCAAGTCTAAGCCATCGGGCAACCATCCCCGCACGGTCTGACGAAAAGTGGAGGGCATTTGTAATATGCCTCCTAAGTCAAACTTAGAGTCTGACCCACCCCCGACCGGCGGCGGAACCGGCGGTGGCGATCTGTGGGGCGGCAGAGAGGTAACAGGGTCTCCGCCCAGAATCCGGGACCACCAGCTTTTTTGCGGCGGCGGTTCAGGTACCGGTGGGGTGGGGTGCGACACAACAGGCGGCGTAGTATAAGCTTCCGGCACTTGCTCCCAACGGGGTGGCATTGCCTCTCGCCTGTCCGGCACCGGTTCGGGCGCAGAAGGCGGAGGGGGAGGAATCAGCTTGATGTCCTCCGGCTCTTCCACCCGATAGAATTGCCCCGTATTGCCGATGTATCGGTTGTACACGGCACACACCGCCTCTCCCTACTCACTGCTAAACATAGACCGGGCCACCCGCACCATTTGGGCCACGGTGATGGCTCGTTTTAGTTGACCCTGCCGCTCGCTTTTTAAATGGGGTGAAATGGACTGGAGCAGTGCCGCTGTTCCCACACCGCCAGCCAAACCCTTGGCCAGTTTCGCCATCAGCCCCGGGTCAAGGCCGCCTAGTAACCCGTCTAACCCGCCGCCCTCTACAGGCGGCGTATCCCTGATAGGCGGCGGGGCCCCAGTGGGAGCGGCAGAGTTACCGCCCCCCATAAAGTTTCGGGCGATGGCCATAATTTTTTCCATCTCTTGGGGATTATTTAAAATCCCGTTTAATTTATCCTCGAACTCCCCCATGTCACGGCTCCTGTGTGCTCAATATGTACGATTATTTCCCGTCTGCGTTCTTCATAATCTGCTGTATGCTGCCAATGAGGCGTGCGCCCTCTTCCGTCTGCATCAGGCTGTCAAAGGTCTGTTTGAGTGCCGACATGTCCCCGGTTTGCATGGCCTGTTTGAGTTTCGGGGCATCTTGCTCCATCATGGTTTTTACTTTCTTCCCGTCCTCTGTACGCACAATCTGGCCTAGGTCATTGGCCCGTTTGGCCGCCAGTTCTGCGGCATGATTGATATCCATATTTGTTTCTCCTTTTTTGGCTTGAATCCACGCCCTATTTTTCGTTTCAGTATATGTAATATTCCTCTGTGAGGTGACAAATCTTATGAAAATCCTAGTCTGTTCCGATTCCCATAACATGATAAATCCCGTGAAAAACGCAGTAGAAGCGCTTCAGCCCGACCTTATCTTGCATCTGGGCGACCACGACTATGACACAATGGTATTTGCGGATGTGTTCCCGCATATCCCCCTGCGGGTGGTGCGCGGCAACTGCGATTACGACTCTGGCCACCCGGTGGTAGCTGACTTTGTGGTGGAGGGGAAGCGTATCATCATGACCCACGGCCACCACTATAATGTCAAGCAGGGTCTGGCCCTTCTCATCAGCATGGGGCAAGATGCCCAGGCCGATTTGTTGCTGTTTGGGCATACCCATCGGGCACATTATGAGCAGATTGGTGCGATGCACGTATGTAACCCCGGTAGTGCCAGAGAGAGTTGCGCATTGGTTGAGATTTTGGATGGGGAGATTGTTTGCAGACATATTATGTTTTAAGTCTATGCTGGTTTGTGATGGGATAGTAGGGGAGGGGGAGCTCCACAAGCCCCGGATTATAAAAAGAGAGAAAGTTAACCTGAGATTTGGGTTAACTTTCTTTTTTGTGTGCGAGGCGGTTACGCTGTTAACTTATCTTTGAAAACACAGGCGATGTCATAGCAACAATTAGCGCATCAGCAGCATTAAATGGAGTAGCCTGAATGGTGGTATTGTCGGCTACGTTGCTGGCGGGGCTGGTGTGTATTCTGGTGAGCATGGAGGAGTTCAAGGAAACGCCTTCGTTCGTTTGCGTTCGTCTGAATCCGCTACTATCAAGGCTACGAAGAGAAAGAAGCATCAGCAAAGGAGAGAAAAGAATGAATTATACAATCCAAACACCAAACCCGGCGTTGCAGTTCCGCAACAACCCCGGTTATAGGTCTCGGACAACGGCTTATGTGTTGCACCATGTGGGCAACCAGCGCGGGTCAGCGCAACCGATCTCAATCAACGACATCCACCGGTGGCACCTAGACAACGGCTGGGCCGGGTGTGGCTATCATTTTTATGTCCGGCGAAACGGTGATATTTTCCGAGGGCGGCCCATCGACTGGGTGGGGTCTCACGCCGCCGGCCATAATGCGGACACCATCGGCATTTGCGTAGAGGGTAACTATGAGACCGTTGACCGGGTAATGCCGGATGCGCAGTTTAACGCCTTGGTGTGGCTGTTGCGGGATCACCTTGGGCCGCAATTTGGCGCACTGCCAATCTGGGGGCATCGTGATATAGCGGCCACGGCGTGTCCGGGGCGGTATTTCCCCATGGACGAGGTGCGGCGGTTGCAATTTAGAGGGGAGCAAAACAATGATCCACAGGAGGGGCCAGAGATGACAGAAGCACAAGTAAAAGCGATGATTGCACAGATGTTGGAGGATAGACTTGCCGGACACGGAACCACGCCATCCCCATGGGCGCAAGGCGAGCTTACCGAGGCGGTTAACGCCGGGATTACAGACGGTACACGGCCCCAGGGGTACGCAACTCGGCAAGAGGTAGCCATCATGGCACACAGGGCTGCTCAAGCAAGGAGAGAATAGAGAAGCATATTGATCACTTGAACAAAGAAGCGGCAAGTTGCCGCTAAGTTAAAAACCCCACAGCCAGTCGCACACACTTTGCGTTGAACCGGCTGTGGGGTTTTTGTGAGGCTTTTGTTAGCTATTTACACCATGTTACTGCGACGTCCTGCGCTTTATTCTGGGCAGATGGAAAGGCATGAAAATAGGAAAAGCAGCAGAAAAATCCTTGAAACTACCATGTTTTATAGACTTTGGAATAGGCGGTATTCACAAAAACGACTCTTAATGCCGTCCGGTTGGATCAAAAGACGGCGTTTTGCATTGCTATTCAAACCTAATTCCCCTAAATAACCAAGCATTGTTGGCTGTATGCTAAAATGCGTATGCTGTGCAAAGCCGCTATTATCACCAAGTGGCTGTTTTTCTATTCTTAGTTGCATTGTGTTAGGAGCAGAAAAACGATATACTAATGACAAGTCAAACGAAAGGGGGTTGCGATTTGAGGGTTGAAGTATGCCAAGGCTTTCCAGATACTGCGGTTATCATTCAGTGCCGGGAAGTCACAGATGAAGTTCGGAAACTGGAAGCTTTATGTTTGGGCAGCAGTCAAACGCTCTCTTGTACAAAGAACTACAAAACGCATCTGATAGATAGACGAGAGGTACTCTACATTGAATCTGTTGACAAGCAATGTTTTTTGTATACCGCAAATGAAATGTACGAAACAAATTTGAAACTCTACGAATTAGAGGAAATGTTAGATACCGCCGGATTTTTCCGCTGTGCAAAATCGCAGATTATAAATATTGCAAAAATCAAATCTCTATGCCCTGATTTCGGCGGTAGGATTGAAGCAGAGATGGAAAGTGGAGAAAAGATTATCATTTCAAGACAATATGCAAAATCATTCAAAGAGAGGGTGGGAATAAAATGAAAAAAATGAGCAAGAAAATAGAACTCAGTTGTAAGACCTTAGGAGCCGGAATGTTCATGGGTACGATCTGCTTATATATCGCAATAGGTGCATTATTTGCTTTCGTGAGTGGAGAGGGGTTCTATTATCACATATCATTTGTCTTTCTCATACAAGGCATGGTTGTGTCTATGATTGCCTCTTCCATGTGGGTATTATGCTTCTCACTTGTCAAGTCATGGAGCTTCTTTGCAAGATATTCGTTGGCTTTCATAACGTTAGCGGCATTATTTGTCACATCTATGCTGCTTCCAGTTATTAGTGGGACGGAAGGACATGTTATATGGATTGTAAGTGGCATTATCTCAACATTCGCATTTGGTACGGCTGTTGCTGTATCAAGTAACAAATACTTTAGAATAACTGGCTCAAGAAGCGCATTACTCTGGGAAATTAGTTAAGGATGGTGATAGATATGAAAAAATTGATAACTTTTGTTATGCCAATGAAACTGATAGCTGGCGGGGTATTGTTTGGACTTATCGGTTTTTATATGGTCGTTGGAATATTATATGCCCGACTTACAGGGGCAGAGTTTGAATATAGCATACCTTTTGCTTTTATATGGCAAGGAGCAACTCTTGCAATCGCTATAGCCATTTTATGGGAAGTGTTTTTCGGCGAAACAATAATTAAGAAATGGCGGTTCTTTAAGCGAATCTTACTATTCAATATTTCGCTGATATTTCTAATTGCCATATGCTTTTTAACGTCTTTCGCTTTGCCGACAGATTGGGCTTATTTATGGCTCATAGGTGTTGGAATTATTAGCTTGGGTATAGCTGCAATGTCTGGCTTAAATGAACTCTATTATAAAAAAACAGGCGAGCGATATGTGGAAATCCTAAACGCATACAAAAAAAGCCTTCTGCAATGAGCGGTTAGCTAAGTATAAGTTTCCTGCACGCATCGTACCAAAATAAGGCAAATTAACATCACATATCCCTGCCACTCTCACCTTGCGTTCGAGTTGAATTATGGGAACTACCGTTCTCAGCTCCTTGCAATACAAGACATAGCAAAAGCCGCCGATAAAAATCGACGGCTTTCTCTCTGGTCGGAGTGGTGATACAGAACTTTTTGAAAAATCCAACAAAATCAATGCTTTGCGGGCAGTCGATAAGCTGAAATAACATCAAATATCTTCATTCATAACCTCGACACTGTTTGCTTTAGAGCTCATGCTGGTTAATGCAGCGCTAATTTTCCTTAATTCTTCGGTTTGTGCGTCCATTTTTTTCTGATATCTATCAGTATCGCTATCCATCGAAAAAAAAGTTGCATATGCTCCAAAGTCAATCATAAAACTTTCATCATACTTTTCCCCACCGCTGAAATAAGTTATGTTCCCAGAGATAGTAACCTGATCAGGGTTTTTTCGCAACTCATTTGAACCAATAGGAAAAATGTATTCCTGTCCAATCCCAATAATACACATTCGGTCTTTCTGCCCCTCTAGCGCAGAGCGAAATTCATATTCCTTGAGGCTATCCAAAAAACTTTGTTCAAACGCAACGCTGACGTTAGTTGCTATTCGTTTTCCATGATTTATTAGCCGGAGGCTATAAACCATTTTCCGCTCATAAATCAATTCAGCGGCAATACGTGGCCTATTTTCCTCGTCATATTGACGCTTCATCTCTGCAACCTGTGCCCTCATTGCCTTTGCTGAACGATAATTGGAAAAGCAAATAGCAATCGTTGCAATTGTATAAACACTTGTTATAATAATCAATATCCACTCCGCCATAATGAAATCTCCTATGTTTCTTTGTCAAATATGCTAGCATGTACAAGCGGCGGGGTCAAGTGAAATGTTTCATATAGATCAAAAGATAGAGGTGGTGATACAGAACCTAGCAACGAAAAATCTAGACATTTCAACATAAAAAAGTCCCCTTGAAACTCAAGTTCTGCTTCAAGGGGATGGTCCGAGTGACAGGACTTGAACCTGCGGCCTCTTGACCCCCAGTCAAGCACGCTACCAACTGCGCCACACCCGGATATGGTTGCATCTTGTTGTAGACGCCAGACAATGTTACCATATTCGTCTGCAAAAAGCAAGTGGGGGCGGCGAAAAAATTTACCGTTGTTTAGCAGAGCAGGGAAGTACTCGTGAATACAAAGGGTTGCTTGTAAAAATTCCGGGATTGCGCTATACTGAAAGGAAGAGAAAAGGAGGGGATTGACCCATGAATGATATCCCAATCATCCCATTGCCGCTGGGCCCGGAGAAGCATATTGCGCTGATTGCCCACGATACGAAAAAGGCCGACCTGCTCCGGTGGGCGTATGAGAACAAAGAAGAGCTGGGCCGCCACGCGCTCTGCGGCACCGGAACCACGGCGAAGCTGTTGACTAGGAAAACCGGCCTGCCTGTGCGGGGCTATAACAGCGGGCCGTTAGGGGGCGACCAGCAAATCGGGGCCAGAATCGCCGAAGGGCGGATTGATTTTATGATCTTTTTCTGGGACCCGTTGGCCGCACAGCCCCATGACCCAGACGTGAAAGCCCTGTTGCGGGTGGCAGTGCTGTATAATATCCCCATTGCTATGAATGAGGCTTCTGCGGATTTTATGTTGACTAGTTCCTATATGGACACCGACTATGAACGGCTGGTACCAAACTATAATCAGGCCATTGCCGACCGGTTTGCGGAATTGAAAGACTAGGATTTCTCCGTTTTTTCCTCTGCTTGTTCCTTTTCTATCGCCCGCTCAATGCGGCAAAGTTCTCGAAATGCTTCCATGGCCAGCATTTCTTTGCTGAGTAGGGAGAGGAAGATGGCGAGGTTGGTGTATTCTCGCTCCTCTAGGCTAGTATAGAGGTAGTTTACAATGACTGTGGTCAAAGCGTTGAGTTCAGTGGGGCGCATGGGCGTTCTCCAAAGGCCATAGGAGGGCGTATGTATGGACGACAGGTAGCCGTCCTAGGTATCTTATCAGCACCAAAAGCGGCGGCGACGGCAGATGCATCGTCTGCAACCGCAACGGCATCGCCAGGATGCCCATCTTCTACAGGGTAACATGGTCTTTGTGCCCTCCTATGGTGAGTTGCCCCGCATGGCGGGACTAATCCAGTCTATGCCACCGGGTGAGATGAAGTGTACTTACAAGCAAAATGATGAGCGCAAACACCGCCACCTGTCGGCGGATGCGCTGCCAGACGAGGCGTAGGGCCAGTTTCGTCAAGTATTGTTTCATGGTTCTAGTATGCCGCAGATAAAGGACTTTATGCGATGATTGATATTAGCGTGCAAGGGCTGGTCAAGGCCTTTGAGGTAGACAAAAATATATTAGACGGCGTGACCTTTGAGATTCAGGCAGGGGAGCGGGTGGGCTTGCTCGGTAAAAACGGGGCGGGGAAGACCACCCTGTTCCGCTTGCTGGTAGGCGAGATTGAAAAAGACGAGGGTGAGATTGTCTTTGGCACGGGGAAGCGCATCGGCCTGATTTCCCAGATTCCCAAGTACCCGGCGGACTACACCACAGAGGATGTGCTAAAGAGTGCCCACAGTCGCCTGTATGAACTGCAAGAAGAGTTTGAACGTCTCGGTGAAGAGATGGCGGCGGGGGCAGAGGGGGACACCCTCACCCGATACGACAAGGCCCTAGCCAGCTTTGAGCGGCAGGGCGGGTATGAGATGGACATGGATCGAAATCGGGTTGCCAATGGGCTGGATATCTCAAGTGCCATGCGGGAACAGCTATTCTCCACCCTCTCCGGCGGGGAAAAGACTCGGGTGAATCTGGCCCGGTTGATTTTAGAAAAGACGGATATTTTGCTGCTAGACGAACCCACCAACCACTTGGACTTAAAGAGCACCCAGTGGTTAGAGGGGTATCTGGAAAAGTTCCCCGGCACGGTGTTGGTTATTTCTCACGACCGGTATTTTTTAGACACGGTAGTGACCCGCACCATTGAGATTGACCGGGGCAAGGCGGTACTTTACGGCGGGAACTACAGCTATTACATCGACGAAAAAGCCCGGCGGGAGGCAGAGCAACTGGCCCGCTGGGAGCGTGAGCAAGTGGAGATCAACCGCCTGAGCACCCGTGCTGAACAGATGACAGGCTGGGGGACAGGGAACAAAAAGGTAGCAAAAAAAGCCAAGGCCATGCGGTCACGCCTGGCCCGGATGGAGCGGACAGAACGGCCCACAGGGGAGAAACAGCTCAAGGCACGGCTCACGGAAAAGTCTTTCCGGGGCGATAGTCTAATGGCGGCGGAACACCTCACCAAAGGGTTTGATGGCCGCGTATTATTTGACGACGTAGCGCTAGACGTGGTGGGCGGTGAGCGCATTGCCCTCATTGGCGACAACGGCACGGGGAAATCCACCCTGCTCAAACTCATCATGGGGGAAGAGCACCCGGACACGGGCACAATCAAATTTGGCCCCACGGTGAAAAAAGCCTATCTGCCTCAGATTATCCGGTTTGAAGAGCCCCGCCGCAACATGGTGGACACCTTGATTTATGAACTGGGCGCCTCCGCCCAGACTGCCCGGAATCGGTTAGGGGCGTTTAAGTTCCACGGGGAGGATGTGTTCACCCCGGTCAAAGCCCTCTCCGGCGGTGAGCAGAGCCGCCTGCGGTTGTGTATGCTCATGGAGGGGAACGTCAACTTCCTCATTCTGGATGAGCCGACAAACCATTTGGATATCCAGAGCAGGGAATGGATGGAAGAGGTACTGGAGGACTACAACGAGGCGCTGTTGGTTGTGTCCCATGACCGGTATTTCATCAGCCGATTTGCCACCCGGATTTGGACGGTGGAGAATGGGAAAATCACTGACTTCCAAGGCACTTATGAGGAATACCTCCGCCACCGGGCGCAGGTAGAGCGGTTTGCGCAGATTGAAAAGCACAAGGCCCCGAAAGAGAAAAAACCGGGACGCAAGAAAGGGGTCTCTGTAGAAAGGCAACTGGCCAAGCTGGAGAAAGAGATTGCCGGATTAGAAGAGCAAAAGGCGGAGCTGGAGACCGAGATGGGAGCGAAGGCCAGTGATTATGAGGCATTGATGGCGTTAGAGCAGCAGAAAGCGGAGCTGGATACGCAGCTCGCCGGGCTATATGAAGAGTGGGAGACGTTGGCGGAGGAGTAGTTTTTAAGTATTTCATTTGACGGCGTTGACAAAGGGGAAGGTAAATGATATAATGTGTCGCAGGTTGTTGGTGAGGATTCTTGCTGACAAGATGTTTTTTATGTGGTCGTCTTCGTTTTTTGCAAAGGGGCCTGCTATAAAGGGGTATAGCTCAGTTGGTAGAGCAGCGGTCTCCAAAACCGCGTGCCGAGGGTTCAAGTCCTTCTGCCCCTGCCATCATCGGAAAAATCCTTGAGGAATCAAGGGTTTTTTCATTTCCCAACCGACGTGTACACGATTTTCAAAAATAAACGGTTGTCCTTGTAGAAAGAGACGCTTGCACCTAATCGGTGCAAGCGTCTTTTCCTATTTTCTTTTCTGCTGGAGGACTAGCTACAACTATTAAATGCAGTATTAAAATATTTGCTTCCAGTCATCGTCATATTCATTTGTAAGCATAGGTGAGACTAGCTCGTTAGGGCTACGGTGTGATTCTTTGACATCTTCCATGCGCTTAACCGCAAAAACTAAAAGAATGATTGCCTCACGCACATAATTTAATAACTGCAAAGTTAGCTTTTCAAAGCTTTCGAAGCCGATATTATGAGCTAATTGATCTAAACGATCATTATCATCTAGTGCTTCGCCTCCAAAAAAATCTAATACTTTTAAGTAGCCGTGCTCCATATCATTTCTCACTCGGGAAATTTTAGACATCGCACTGTCGATATGTTTATACACATCCTTTCTATTAACAGTCCCATCTTCATTAATATTTATATTTCTGACATCTTTGAATAGCCACCACATTCCATATAAAGGATAATTGTTTTCAGCAATGTCCAATATTTTTATTGGATCATCAGCGTTTAGTTCGGGTGAAAACACTCGAACATACCCGATCTTCTTTTTAATCTTTAACTCGAAATACTCATTCAAAAAGAACGCTATTTTATCAAAAATAGAATAGCTGGCTCGATAGCTGGCTTTTATTTTTTCAATGCCAAGCCCGTATATAGGATAGTCTAGTGTGTTTATCAAATAAACTTTTTTATCGGAAAAATGTGTGTCTCTCTGAGTAAGCCCCTCGTATGCCAGAAATCTTGCAGATACATATTCTTGCTTTAATTGATTAAATAATCCGTGTAGGTACTTTGCTTTTGGGCTTTCGATTTTTTCGACCATGCTTGGTAAGTGCAGGGGGTCATAAGCAACCTCAACAGTGTCAAACACGTCATTCAAAAGATTGAGTGCTAATTTGTTGTTTGCAACCCACTTCCTATAGCAAGCTTCGCTATCCGTCATTTCCCCGAAAGGTTTAAGAAAGTCATTTATAGTAAACTGTTTATTCAGATAGTCTTGCCCCAACATGGGAACAATACTGTTTCTGTAGTAATTTAAAATGCCCTGCATTTCTTCTCTTTCTGGATAGGGGGTAGTAGCGTCTTGTGCTTGCTTTATATAATGAAAAGCTTTATAAAGCATTATTTTTTGGTGCGAACTATCATAATGGCAGCGTGATAATTCATACAATTTCATGCCTAACTGAGCAACGCCCATTGGGAAAGGAGCTTCAGCATCAAATACACTCAAAATTTCAACTGCTTTGGAAAATCTGCCCACCGTATAAAAGAAATTTGCATAATTAACATGTAGCTGGCACAGGAAGCCATGCAGATATGCCATCTCTTCCTCGGAGGTGGCACTACCTGTCTCTATTTCTACATTTAATAGCTCAAAAGCATTTCTAGCTAAGTATAGGCTTTTTTGATAGTCAGTTTCAAATCGCTTTAAGGCTTTAATTCTGTCCTCATAAGCATCATTTATCTTCTCTCTCCTCATTTTCAAGGCAATTAGATTTGACTGGGTAGTAAAAGCAAGGTAAAAATGTCTTGCTTTAATCATACCTGTGCTATTCAAAGCATGAGCCTGTTCATAACAGGTATCAATAAGCTTTGACATTTCTTCTTCATTTTGATTGTCGTAAGCGTTGTCGCATTGTTCGGACAAACTCCTTAAATTACTATCTTCGTACCCTCTATTATCTGCCACACTACCCCTCCATTCATATACTCTATTTTAATGCAGACTATCAGAATAATCAACAAAGATGACTTAATCGGTGCAAATTGCCTTTTCCTTTTCTGGAGTTGTAGACAAAGAGACGTTAAGGTATAACCCGCACGGCTCTCATCTTACTAAAGAGATTGTCCTTTTCGTTCGTATTTATCATGCAAAATACGAACGAAAAGGACAGTGCGGATGAAGACGCCGGAGCAGCTATATGATTTTTTGTTAGACAACCTCGCTGAAAAAGAAAAAGGAGAAGCAAAGGGAAAGTGACACGCATATAGTAGCCTCTCTACCGCTTGTGGCACCCCATTATCGGAACAATGAGATTGACATTATTCCGATAATGGGGTATCCTATTGCTATACTACCATAGGGATGTGATTGCCATGACCTACATCACAACCAAACAAGCGGCAGAGCAGTGGGGGATTTCAGACCGCCGCGTGCGTTTGCTCTGTGCTGAGGGGAAAGTTCCCGGCACAGTCAAACGGGGCAGAAATTACAAAATCCCGACAGATGCACCAAAACCGGCGGATGGGCGGATAAAGCACGATAACTCCGTGCGGTTCCTCAAATGGGATGGTGACATAATTGGTGCAATTGACAGCGCAAACGCCGTGACATTCACCTCTCCGTCCTATAACGAGGTTGTGGTGCTTTACACCAAAGGGGCAGACAAGTGGACACAGGAGCAGTTTCATGAGTTCTTGTCAGAGCGAGTGGTTAGCCGAGACCGCCGAGACATCGAACGTATTTTGTTCCGTTGCGGGTTGTCGCACTATGATGTGTTGCAGATTGCGGAAATCACACGAGGCATTCATCCAAAAGACTTACTATGGATCGCACACAGTAAGGATGAAACACTGGATGCCGCTATGACCGCTGTGTTCGACTCTGTGTTTCATCAGCGGATCGACCTCGTAGGCAACTCCCTTGATACGCCGGAGGGCTATAATATCAAGCGTTACGGCGTATATGAGGGACAGTACGGCATCTACAAGCAACGGATTAGTCCGCTGATGACAGATGTGGAGTCCGAAGTGGCGGTATATCTGCTGGCAGAGCGGTTGGGTGTTCCTTGCTGTCCGGCATATCGCGTGGACAAAGATACGGTTTTTTCAGCGTTTCTGTATGACTTCTCAAAGGAATACATTGTACACTTCCGCCGCCTGTTCGAAGGGGCCCGGTCAGACAATGAGTATCAAAACCTGATTTCTGTCCGACCGCAATATCGGGATGACATCGCCTGCATGATTCTGCTAGACTTCATCACACGACAAGACGACCGGCATTTGTCTAACATCGCCATCAAGATGAATGCAGAGGGTGAGTCCTTCTATCCGCTCTATGACAATGGCAGAAGCCTCTTCTACGAGGACACCGAGGAAATGGTGTGTGAGGCGGTAAGCGACCCGGTCAAATACGCCACAACCTTTGGCTATGCCGGAACGTATTGGGATTATATCAAGGAGATAGCGGCAGACGGCGTTCCTGTGGGGGGATTACTCGACTTCTCCATTACGAGAGATGAGATTGCGGAAATTCTAAAAGTAGCAGGTTTTACAGGCTATCGCTTTGATGGTGCTTTGGCTTGGATTGCAAAGGCAATTGAGATGATTCGGGTGCTGTAACATGAAAAATAATCTAACATTCAATGTCACCGCAAAATCCACCCTGCTTCCTTTTTTGCTCACCTGCTTCAACAACAAATCCAGAAACTACGTAAAGGGAGTATTAATGCGGGGCCAAGTCCTTGTTGATGGCGAGAGCTGCAAAGACTATGCCCGCCCACTATTGCCGGGGCAAGAGATTACTGTGCTTCACAGAGTGCCTGTGGTCAGTGCGAAAATGGATATCTCGATTATCTACGAAGATGATGACATGATTGTGCTTGACAAACCAGCCGGTATGCTCTCCATCTCAACAGACAAAGAGCGTACAAAGACAGCCTATCACATCGTGAATGACTATATGAAAAGCAGAGCAAAATCCGGACGGATATTCATTGTCCATCGCCTGGATCGCGAGACATCAGGTGTGATGCTATTGGCGAAGAACGAGCGAACAAAATACGCATTGCAAGAGCGTTGGGACGAGCTCACCCTTCGGCGTGGTTACATTGCTGTTGTGGAAGGAAAAGTTCTGCCCCCTGAAGGAACGATTACATCTTGGCTCAAACAGACGAAAACCCTACTTATGTATTCCAGCAAGGAAAAAGGCCAGGGCAAGTTGGCTATTACAAAATATCGCACGCTTCAAAGCACGGACAGACACTCCTTGTTGGATATTTCTTTGGAGACAGGCAGGAAAAATCAAATACGTGTCCATATGAAAGACATGGAGCACCCCATCGTAGGCGACAAAAAGTATGGCGCACTTACGAACCCTATCGGCAGGATATGTCTGCACGCCTCTGTTTTACGGATCAAGCACCCGTCTACGGGAGAGGAGCTTCGCTTTGAGTCTATCGTGCCCAGTGCTTTTATGAAAGTGATGTCAGGGCGATAGGGAGCATCAACGCTAGCGGATACTTACCAATCCAAACATGACCAAGCCCCCGGGTGCGAGATTTTCTCGTGCCCGGGGGCTTGGGTTATATCCTAACTCCGTTCGCTTAGATAGGTCTGGACGCGGCTTTGGATGATTCGTACTGTTTCTTCAATGCTCCGGTCTCCGGCAAAGAATGGTAGGGTCTCTTCCCGGATCATGTTGACCACTGTTGCGTCCCACATGGCGAGCTGGTCTGTGGCGTAGATGAGGGCTAGGATTTGGTCTATTTGGGCTTGGGTGACCACCTCGGATGCAATGGGCGGGACTGTTGGCATTTCGGCGCCGCCGCCGATGTCGGGTTCCGGGTTTTCCCATGCGTCATGGGCAGTCAAGGCGGCCTCAATCCGCTCTTCTAAAATGGTACGGTTCATGGGAATTTCCATTACGTTGCTTCGCTGGAATTGCTCGCTCAGCAGGGTTCGTATAAAGCTCCATGCGATATCCGGATGGTCACTGCCGGCGGAGATGCCGATGAGTTGTCCGGGCATGACCACGCTGCCGATTCCATACTCAGACGGATAGCCGATGAAGGTAACCGGGCCGCCGAACATTCCCTCTAAGAAGGCGAGGTCAGAAAATCCCCACACATTTTGCTCTGAGAGCATCACCTGGCCGGTGGCTAGGGGGCTTTCCCAACTGTCTCCCGGTAGCTCGCCGATGGGCGGCACAATTCTGGTCTCCTCTGCGACGAAAGACATGGGCCGGATAAAGTCGCCGGGCATACTTCCTTCTCCGAAGAGTTCATCGTCTGTCTGTAGTGTCTGGGCGAAGGTCAAATAGGCCATGAACGTGGGGCTGTCAAAGTTTGCTCTGCCCGTGTCCCGGTCGATGAACAGCCCTAGGTTGGTGGTCAGCATCCGGTTGATAAACTGCTCTCGTGTTACAAAGGTGTCAAAGGCTGTGGCACCAGACGGCAGGGCGTCTACTGCGGCTAAAAATTCGTCCATAGTCCAGCCCATGTCGGGGCCGACACGCTCTGCTTGGCCCACTAAGGTATTGATGCTAAACTGGGGCATCAGCGTGTATAAAGTACCGTCAATGGAGAGTAGGTCTAGCATGGGCTCTACTAAATCCCCACGGTTAATCTCGGTGTCTCTGTCCAGAAGTGGGCCTAAGTCAGCCAACAGGTTCCGGCGGGCGAGGTGTTCAAAGGGGAGGTTTCCGCCGAAATCGATGATATCCGGTGCGTTGCCGGTGACGATATCCGTGTTTAGGCGGAACATAGCGGCCTCTCGAATGGTGTCCCAGTCGCCGCTGGACATGCGGTCGATATATTCCCGTACCCGGATTCGATAACCTGTGTTTCGGCGGTTGAATTCTATGATTTCTTCTCGAATCAACCAGTCCACGCTCAAGCCGCCGTAGACAATCTCAATGACGTCAGGCAGGGTAGAGGCATCTTGTTTGGTCAGGTGTACCAAGGTGACTTGGCCGTCTTGGAGTTGGGGGTCTAGGAAGAAAATATCTCCATTTTCTGCAACGACAAAGTTGTTGCCGTGGAGCATGTCGAGATCCATCCAATCAAACAGCCGGGTGCCCTCTTTCGTGGCGAGGTCGAACCCAAACACTGCTGCCCCTGCGTTTAAATAGATGTCAAACTCTGTCCCAGTTTGGGCAGCGTGGAGGTCTGCGCTAAATAGTGAGTCATCGTCTCGCAATATTTGGCCGGTTTCTAGGTCAAGCACCCAGACACCAAGCCCATCTTCACTCCACATGCCCACCAGCACCTGATCGTCTCCGGCAACGAGAAAGGACTCTACATCCTGCCAAGGGATGCTTTGCTCTAGGTCGAGTTCAGGCGTGAGGACATGCAGTTGTTCCCATGAACCCAACAGTACCCGACCGTCAGACATGGCTTGGATATTGTTGATGCTGGCCCCTAGTTCCGGGTCGATGCCCAACAGTTCGTTTAGATACACTTCGTCAATCACTGTGCCAGCGGCATCGAATATCAAGAGGGAAGAGACCTGGGAAAAACTCCAGTTCTCTCCTTCCGAGAGCTGGCTCTGGGCCTGACGGATGGAGAATAGCCCGCCTGCTGGGCGGGGGGTAGACATGATAATCTCGTCAGAGGAACTGGTGACCCGAAACTCGCCAGGGCTGGTTTCTTCTATCAAATACTCTGCGTCCCCAGTCCAGATGGTGGTGAACCCTGTGCCGTCTGTCTGGATGGTGGCAAGGGATGTGGTTGTAACCATACTTTCCACCATGTGTTCCGGGAGGTCTTGCTCTTCCCGGGTGGCGTAGCGCAGGTATAGGGTTAATGTGTCCCCTTGTATGGCGACCAAATCCGGCCACTGGACATCTAAGTCTAGGTCAATAAACTCCGGCACAAAGACGTAGCCTGTGGCATCTAAGAAGGTGGTGCCGCCATCCTCGGTAATCCCGCCGGGCGGGGCGGGTTCTGTAGTGGTGCCTTGGTTACCGCCCCCGCAGGCAGCCATGGACAACACCAAGGCTAAGGCCAAGAACAATGCAATTGTGGATTTAATGTTTTGTTTCATGGTATTCCTCACTTTCCCGGACAGAGCGGATGATTTCGTCTATATCAAACTGGAGATCGTGTTCCGGTTCAGTTTGCCCGGATTCACGCCAAATTTCCTCACGCTTTTGCTCTCTGTGCTGGTCAAATGTATTGTATATCTTTCTGCCCAGCCGCCACCGCCGATGGCGGAACGCACTGATACCAAGCCGTATCATCATGAGAATAGGGTAGAGGAGAAATAATAAGATGAACAGCAATGCGAGGGCCGCAAAATCTTCCACCATGCGGGCGGCGTTTTCCCACTGGGGCAACCGCAGGCCCCCTTGGTACATAGAGCGGTGGCCAAAGTCCCAGATCACGCCCCATAGGGCACCTAGACGATAGCGGTAGGTGTTGACCACTAGCGCATACCCGTCCTCATCCATGCCGCCGACCTCTATGGCTTCTCGGAACACGTATTCTCCAAGCCCCGTGATGGGGTTGGGCAGAACGGTCATGACTGTCGTAATGGGCACTGGGCCCAACAGTTCCGTCATGGCATCATAATAGAGAAACATGTGGGGCAGTGTCCCGTCGGCGGCTTGGCTGGCGAAGTTATTCAATGGCCGATAGACACCCACAATATGAAACGTTTGGCCCTCCATCACAAGTTCTAACCCTGCCACATCTGTTGCGCCGAACAGTGACCACGCCAAGGTCTCGTCAATCACCACCAAGTCCCGGTTTAAGCTCTCCACGGGCAAATAAGACCCGCTCACTAATTGGACGGGATGGAACACAAAAAAGTTCCCTCCCACTCCTGTGGCAAAGGTCTCTACCGGGCCTCTGTCCCGGGTGGAGGTTGACAAAACCCCCTCGGCACTATAAGCGTGGGTCGGAAGGCCCCCAGGCTCATCAGGCATGATACCTTGGGTTACAAGACCGCTTTGGATTGCCATGGCCAATCCGTCTGTTTGCCCGACTGTCAGACCGCCGTGCTCCGGTAAGAATGCCGTCACTTGAGCAAATCGTCCGGTACCACCGGCCCACCGGTCTGCGGCCTGTTCACTGGGGAGCATGGCGGTAATATGTCGCAAAAACAGAGCAGAACAGACAGCCAAAACCGAGAGTAGGATGCAAACTGCGATCCTGCCCTTGCCCAACTTCCATCGCCCTTGTTCTCGGCTCATACTCGCCCTCGTTTCTTGTTAGTCTGTTGCAAGCCGTACCGCTTGCCGGTCTGACAACACGTCGCTGGAGCGGATAATCACGTTTACGTTCCGCTCTAAGTCCCCCCGGACGGCGACATGGGTCTCGTCTTCCGCTTCCACTGTTACATCCACCCGCACCGCCGTGTAGCGGGTGCCAAGGGGTGAGTCTCTGGCGTGTAGGATATACACATGATAGCCCGTGGCATCTTGGCCTAATGCACTGCGGGGCACAATGGTGTCATACATGGCTTGGGAGAGGTGGATGCCCAGCTCTACCTGCTCACCGATGGTTACATCTCCGGTGACTTCTACGGTGATAATACGCCGGTTGGCACTGTCGTCCGGGTCAACCCGAATCCCGGCCACATGACCGCTCAAGTCAGTAAACCAGCCTGCTGAACGCACATCTACCTGCGCCCCTGGCCGCACTTGGGTTGCCTGTCGTGTCTCAACGGACAGTTCCGCCGTGTACCCCAGCCCCGACACTTCAATCCGGGCCAAGGGAATGTCCGGCTGGGCAGTCTGTCCCGCCACTGCCGTGAGACCGAGGAGTATCCCGTCATATTGGGCGGTGATGGTCACGTCCCCACCATCGGTGTCGCCGCCTTGGCGGGCAATCCGCTCTTCTAAGTCCTCAATCTGCCCTTCTAGGGCTTGTAATTCTAACAGTTGTTGCTGGTGCAGGATGTTATCTGACTGCTGTTCACTGCTCAGGCTGATTAATGCGGCGTTTAATTCTCGCTGGGCCATCCGAACCGCATCGTCTGCGAGGTTGATGCGCTGGATTCTGTTCAACGTGTTCTGCGCCGTAGTTTGCGCCACCTCAGCGGAAGAGAGGGTCGCCGCCGCTGCATTGCTTTCCGTGGTCAAAGTCACACGGGCCTGTGCGGCCCCGGCCTCTAAGGCGGTTTGGGCGGAGTCTACCGCTTGTGACCATTGATTCGGCGGGCCGGTGTAGTCGTCAAACGCCACGCCCACATTCTGCAAAAAGTTCGCCAAGGCCTGTTCATAGGCAATCACCAACTGCCCAATATAGGCCGAACGGCTGTCAAACGTGTCCAGATAAGAAAGTTCTAGCTCCAACTGGGCCAAACGGCTGTTGGCTACCGCCACGGCGGCGTCCGCCTCGTCTGCTCGAAGTTGGGCGGTGGTCTCTGTTATCTCTGCATTGCCTAGGCCTGCCCGTTCATTTTGGGCCCGTTGCAAATCTTCTCGTGCCTGTCGGATACCCTCATTTTGCATGGCAAAATCTGAATTACCAAGTTCAATGAGCATCCGTTGGTAGTTCAGCTCTAGTTCGGCCAGTTGTGCCGATAGCTCATGTTCCCCCTCTTCTAACAGGAACAGGGGATCCCCTTGGCTGACCTCTTGCCCCTCACGCACGTAAACCTCTAGTATCTGGCGGGGGTGCTCTACCTCTACGCTATAGGTTCCCATGGTTTCCACATTGGCAGTGCCGCGAATGGCGTTGACAATAGAGCCTGACCGTGGCTGTTCTGTCACCACTTCCGGCAGGGAGAAATTCATAATCGTATTCGAGAACAGGGTAAGCAACAACGCCACCAGCAAAAACACAATGGTCGCATTTTTCACCCACCCACGATTCAACTTTTTCTTCACAACATCGCCTCCAAACTAATATTCGCTCTTCTTATGTTATCCCTTAATCCCGCCGGAATAGGTAATTCCTTCGATTAAATGTTCCTCGCCGTGTAAGAACATGAGCAGACTGGGTATCATATAAATTGTCGCTACCGCAAATGCTGCGCCAATTTCTGCGTTGTTGATGCGGGACAACAGCACACTTAAGGGGTGCATTTCCCAGTCGGACAGCATGATGAGGGGCTGTTCCACCATGTTCCAGTAGTCGATAAACACCAAAATTGCCACAGCGTAAAGGGCCCCTTTACAAAGGGGCAACGCAATCCGGCGGAAAATCTGAAACTCGCCCGCCCCGTCCAGCATGGCCGCTTCGATATAAGACTTGGGAATCCGCCGCATGAATTTGGTGAGCAAGAACACACTAAAAGGTGCCACAAACCCGGGCAGTAGAATAGACCAATAGGTATCCAAAATATTCAAAAACCGGGCCATGAGATAATTGGGCACCAAGGTTACCTGAAAGGGCATGAGCATGAGGATAATATAGGCGAAAAACAACACCTCTTTGCGTTTGGTGCGGAACCGGGTAAAACTATATGCCGCCAGTGATGCCACCAGCACCTGCATCAATACAATGGGGATTACTAAGGCCAGAGATATCCAAAGTCGGAACAGGTAATCCGGGCTTTGAATGAGCACCGTGTTAAACTGGTGGAAGGTAACCATATCGGGAATCAACTTCAAGTTCACCCGCTCGGCCATATAGGCTCCGTCACCGGGTGAGCCGAAAATCACGCCATAATTCGCCCATATCTCCGACTGGCTCATAAACGAGTTTGTAATCGTTAGAACTGTGGGGAACAAAAACAAAGCCGCAAAGAACACAGCCACGATAGTCTGCACCACCCGCAACGGGATTTTCTGTTTTCGTTGTCTCATAAAAATCCCGCCCTTCGCTCTTGCTTGCATGTAATCAGAGACGCTATCCTTCAATGTCTCTGCCGTACCAGTGTTCCACTATGAACATGATGCCAATGATGGCAATCATTGCCAAGGTCATTAAAATCGCCGCCGCTGCGAGTCTTTGATAGTCTAGTAGGTCGAACATGTTGTTCATAAAATGTTGTAACATATATAATCGTCCATATGGGTGGCTACCGGTAAGTAAATACACCTCTCGAAACACCCGGAACGAGTTAATCACTGACAAGATGGTGACAAACAGGATGGTTGGCGATAAAAAGCGAAGTTTAATCGTGCGGAAAATGAACCAAGGCTTGCCCCCCTCTAGCTGGGCCACTTCTAAAATATCCCGTGGGATATTATTCAGGGCCGCCATGAACAAAATCATGTTATAGCCTAAGTTCCGCCAGAGGAACAACACCACAATAGGCAGTTGGCTATAAGGGGAGGTAAACCAGTCAATCCCGGAGAATTCAAACAACCCCGTGGCTGTTCCGATGTTTGATATGATATCGTTTATGGCCCCGTTTTGATGGAACAATACCTGCCATATGAGCACAATAGAGGCCACTGGCACCATCATGGGACTGAGAAAAAACGTCCTCAATTGGCTTTTCATGGGGATTTTTTGCTCTAACAACACCGCAAGCCCCAAAGCAAGCACCACTGCCAAAGGTACCGCCAAAGCGGAAAACAGCACCGTGTGCCGCACTGCGTCTTGGAAAGACAGGTTCCCCAACACGTTTTGAAAGTTGCGAAACCCCACGAAATTTTGCCCCACGGGATTGTCAATAAATGCGTAATAGATGACTACAAAGAAAGGTACAATAAAAAACAACGCTACCCCAACCACGCTGGGCCCCAAAAAGGCCCCGGAGTAGAATTTATCGCCCAAACGCCGATTCGCTTTTGCTAAGGTTTTTTTCACTATAGACACCCTCTTTTTGGTCTGTGGGCAAGGCACCGAAAGGTAAGACGAAATATCATCCGTTTTGTTCCCCTTTCTGACTCATGTCAGTATATCAAATTCCGACCCGGAACACAAGATACCTCCCTTGCTGCGTGGTCATTATACCACAAGGTGTGTCAATGGTGGCGGCTTGGCGGCGAATTTTGACAAACCTTAACTTTTTGGCGGGGGTGCTGTCGGTGCAAGTTAGGGATATTTCAGTGGTGATTGCCAAAGGCTGATCCCCGCTTCTAACAGCCATTTTAGAGCATGGTTCGGTGCATTTTATATATTGACATTTTCTTTGATTGGGTGTACAATAATCCACGCTGATTTATGCGCGAGTGGTGGAATTGGTAGACTCGCTGGCTTCAGGTGCCAGTGTTCGCAAGGACGTGGGGGTTCGAATCCCCCCTCGCGCACCATGAAAATATCAAGCCCCGACAAAATTTTGTCGGGGCTTGATATTTTCATGGTGCGGATGAAGGGACTCGAACCCCCACGTCTCTCAACACGAGAACCTAAATCTCGCATGTCTACCAATTCCATCACATCCGCAAGCTTTGTCATTTTAACATGAGAACTCCTGCTTGTCAATACAGCTTTGCATTTGGGTTTCCAAAAAAAATCACGTTTCTCAAAGCCGTGCGGTTTTCTAGAGTGATAACTGTCTGCCAGACATCAAAATGATACCCCATAACATAGGCGCAGGATACTCTTCTGCGCTATGTTACCTATATCACACATTTCCCATTTAATGCTACGATGGATTGGTGAAAAAATGAAAAAGAATTTGTATATCCGACTAAATCTTGTAAACACTAATGGAGACATTTGACTGCTTGTTAGGAGGAATTTCATATATGAAAGCAACAGGAATCGTGCGCCGGATTGACGATCTCGGCCGAGTCGTAATCCCCAAAGAAATCCGCCGCACCATGCGTATCCGAGAGGGTGACCCGCTAGAAATCTATACAGAAAAAGATGGCGAGGTCATTTTCAAAAAATATTCCCCCATGGGGGAGCTAGCGGACTTTGCAGGGCAGATTTGTGAGACTTTGTCGAAAACAACAGGCTGTATCACGGCTGTTTCCGATCGGGATACCATTATATCTGTCTCTGGTGCGCCCCGGAAAGAGCTGTTGGAGCGGCGGATTTCCGGGGAATTAGAACAGATTATGGAGGGCCGCCAAGTCTACGTCCTTACCCCTGGTGAGGGACAGTTCCCCGCCGCAGAAGGGGTAGAGAAGTATCACATCTCCATTGCGGCACCCATATTATCCGAAGGCGATGTTATGGGGTGTGTCATGTTTTTGGTGACCGATGGCGGGAGTGCCTTGGGGGAAGTAGAGCATAAACTGGCCCAAACCGTGGCTGGCTTTCTGGGGCGGCAGATGGAACATTAGGGGAATAAACTACACCATCGGGGGGCTGTATCGGTTGATATAGCCCTCTTGGTCTGTTTGAACACAAATTGTAAACCAAATATGCTCGTGCGTGGTTGACAATATTGAGAGCGCCTGATATACTATGGAAAAATACGGAGGTTTTGTATGAGGAAAATATCCACCCGTGACATCTGCTTGATTAGTATATTTGTTGCATTGATTATCTCTCTTTCCCAGTTGGCGCTTCCGCTACCAAGAGGTGTGCCGCTTACGTTGCAGACTTTCATCGTACCCTTTTCGGCAACTATTTTAGGTGCAAGGCGGGGGGCGATTGCGGCGATTGCTTATCTGTTGCTCGGTGCTGTGGGGCTACCGGTATTCGCTGGGTTTGGCGGTGGACTCGGGCGGTTGATAGGCCCTTGGGGGGGCTTTTTGCTTTCTTATCCGATTATGGCCTTTGTTGTGGGGTTTGCGGCGGATAAGCAAAGAAAGTATTGGCTCGTTGTGGGGCTTGTATGCGGTTCGCTGTTGAATTTGACCATGGGGATGGTGCAGTTTGCTATCGTGACGGGTCAATCCTTATGGGCGGCGTTTTTGGCGGCGATGATGCCATTTTTCTTGCCGGAAGCCATTAAAATGATCATGGTGTTTTTGTCGGCGCCTGGCATACGCAAAGCATTTTCCAAAAATGGGATGTTGGCAGACGAGCAGGGGCGCACAGGTGCGGTGTCATGAGGCCGAAACAAGTACTTGCGCTGCGTCCGCACCACGCCTTATGCTTATTGCTGTTCTGTCCCGACGGGCATAGTGTGCGCTATGCAGAAAAAATGCGGCAACTGATTAGACGGATCGAACAGGAAGAGGGTTCCCATATTCGGATGATTCCGACACCGGATGAAATCTGCGGCTATTGTCCGTATTATGACCAAGGGTTATGTCAGAAAGAAGATGAGGTATTTTGCTCAGATGTTAATGTTTTGGCCCGTTGCGGGTTGCGGTTTGGAGATGTGGTTCCTTGGGCAGAACTTCGGCGTGGGTTGATTGCTCATATTGTGGAGGCAGGTGTGATAGATGAGGTTTGTCGGGGTTGTATGTACTTAGTGCGCTGTAGGGGACGTGCTCCTGCGCATCCTGGCCCTTGACCTTTCCTTTCGGCGTTTCGCCGATTCTATCTTGGCGGTTCCCGCCAACTGGTCATGTCCTGCCGGACGGGCTTTCTTTTTGTCGTTGAACAAAAAGAAGCAAAAAATCAACACAGGGGCTACGCCCCTATGTACCCCGAAGGTCAAGGACAGAGTGGCGACGGTTTTGCACCCTATACTCCGTACTGGTGCTAAAACCCTTACGCCAGATGTAATAGTACTCGAAACTCCAATGGTCAAGGGCGGTGGGGCCGCCGGATGGATGTGCTATTGGAATGTACTCATGAATGGGTAGTATATGACTTCCGTTTTTGAGCGCATTCCAATAGAACACCCTACTGGCGGCGAAAAACGCCCTTCTAGGTTCCGAGGTACCCGGACTTCTGGTAGGGGACTCTTGTCGCCAGCACGGACTACCCCTTTAAAACGATCTCTACCTTTGCCCTTGACCTCAGCGGGTACATAGGGGCGCAGCCCCTGTGTTGACTTTTTGTTTCTTTTTGTTCAACGACAAAAAGAAGGCCCGCCCGGCAGGGCAAAACAAGCCGGCGGCTCCCGCCAAGAAACCCTCGGCGACAACGCCGAACCACAACACTATATCAACAGCCAAAAGACCAAATAAAACCCCAACTTGTACCAATCCACGCATATTCCCACCCCACCCCGCCTATACATATACCAAGCCTGTACACAACAAGGAGGCACAGCCCATGGCAATGGCGTGGATTTGGACAGGGATGGTGGGGATATCCCTGCTGTTTGGACTCATAAACGGCAACGTCTCTCAAGTGGCCACCGCCGCCATGGAGGGGGCTGGGGCGGCGGTGACGTTGTCTCTCACGCTGGCGGGGGTGATTTGCCTGTGGAGTGGGGTGATGGAACTTATCCGCCGGGGCGGGATTGCGGCGGGGTTGTCTCGGTTGCTTCGACCAGTTCTGGCACGGTTGTTCCCGGAAAATCGGGAGAACCAAGAGGCCATGGAGGCATTGTCTGCCAACGTGTCCGCTAATTTATTGGGGCTGGGCAACGCCGCCACACCTCTTGGGATTCGGGCAGCGCAGGCTATGCGGCGGGGGACAGTGGCCACGGATGATATGTGTATGCTGGTGGTACTCAATACTGCCTCTATCCAACTGATTCCTGCCACGGTGGCGGGGGTTCGGGCGGCGGCGGGGGCCATGTCGCCCTTTGATATTTTGTCCCCCGTGTGGATTACCTCGCTCTGTTCTGTGGCCGCCGGTATCGGGATGGCGAAGTTTCTGGCCCGCAGGGCGCAATCATGACCAGTGCCGGGCTGTTTGACCTGATTATTCCCGTAATTTTGCTGGGGGCCGCCGCTTGGGGACTCTATCGGCGGGTGCATGTATTTGAGGCCATCACGGTAGGTGCCGCTGAGGGACTGGGGACGGTAGTGAAAGTTTTTCCCAACCTAGTCTGCTTGCTGACGGCAGTGTATATGCTCCGGGCTTCCGGCGCTATGGAGGCGTTTGCCCACATGCTCGCCCCGGTGTTTGACCGTTTGGGCATCCCGGCGGAGGTGGCGCCCCTCATGGTGGTGCGGCCCATTAGCGGCAGCGGTGCCTTGGCTGTGGGGGCGGAGCTGATTGAAGCCCACGGGCCGGATTCCTTCATCGGTCGGGTGACTGCCGTCATGCTGGGCAGTACGGAGACCACCTTTTACACTGTCGCTGTCTACTTTGGTGCTGTAGGCATCGGCAAGACCCGCTATGCCATCCCGGCGGCATTGGTGGCGGACGTTGTGGGCTTCGTGGCGGCGGCCCTAACGGTGCGGTGGTGGTTTGATTGACAGTGGTTCAATCCCTCTATATAATAGAAGCTAACGGAATGGGTGGCGCAATACCCTTGCGCCGCCCATCCACTATTGTATCACCAAAGGAGGGCACGGCATGTCAGTCAAAACAGAAAGAGCCAGAGACCCCTATGACGGTTTGCGGCCTTGGTCTGCTATCACCCACGGCATTGGGGCGGGGTTGGCACTCTTGGCGAGTCCCTTGCTTCTCATGCGGGCGTACTTATCCCGCTTGTCCGGGGCGGTGCCCGCTGTTGCGATTTATTTGGCGACCCTGATTGGTCTCTACACTGCCAGCACCCTCTACCACAGCTTGCGAACCAGTGTGGCAGGACGGCTCACCCTGCGGAAGGTGGATCATCTCAACATTTACCTGCTGATTGCCGGCACGTACACACCTTTTTGCGTCCTAGCCCTCCGGGGTGTGTTGGGTACGGCACTGCTGGCGACCATTTGGGGCCTTGCCGCAGCCGGTGCTTTGGTGACCTTTGTCTGGATTCATCTGCCCAGATGGCTTACCTCGGTCATCTATATCGTCATGGGTTGGATTGTGGTTTTGGCTGTGTATCCGTTGAGCCAAGCCTTAGGCGGGGTGGGGACATTTTGGCTATTTTTTGGCGGCGGGCTCTATACCGTGGGCGGAATTTTATATGCTGTGAAGTGGCCTTGTCGGGATAATCCCCGGTTTGGGTGCCATGAGATTTTTCATGTGTTTATTTTACTGGGGAGCATGGCCCACTTCGGGGCAATATGGTCTACGATGTAGGATAAAGCGGCACAGACAACTTGAAAAACCACGCAAGGATGTCCCCGAGTGCAGGCGTTTAGACGATTCGCTAAAAGACACAAGGCATTTTTATAGAAAATGCCGAGGAGAATTTTTGAATTAGCTATTGCAAATTTGATGGAATTAGTATAGACTACATGCGAGTTGTAGGAACAACCTACAATAAAATTTGAGAGGAGCAAATAAAAAAATGAAAAAAGTTCTAGCTATCCTACTGGCAATTCTGATGATTGCCACACTGGCCGCCTGTGGTAACGGTGGCGGCGGTGGATCCGACGACAAAGGGTTCGTTGGTATTGCCATGCCCACACAATCTTCACCCCGTTGGGTGAATGACGGTGCCAACCTCGTGGCACAACTGGAAGAACTCGGTTACAGAACCATTCTCCAATACGGGGAAGACGTGGTTGCTGACCAAATTGCACAAATTGAAGACATGATTGTACAAGGGGTAGACTTCCTGGTTATCGCCTCTATTGATGGTTCTGCCTTAGGCGGCGTGCTGGCCCAAGCAGCGGAAGCAGACATCACTGTGATTGCCTATGACCGTTTGATCATGGACACAGCGGACATCAGCTTCTACACTACATTTGACAACTTTGCTGTTGGTGTGATGCAAGCAAACTCCCTGTTGCTGGGTCTCGGCATCAATGATGGTGCAACCGGTCCCTTCAACATTGAGTTGTTCGGCGGTTCTCCCGATGACAACAATGCGTTCTTCTTCTATGATGGAGCCATGAGCGTACTGGAGCCCCTCATTGAAGACGGTACCTTAGTGGTACAAAGCGGTCAAGTGGGTATGCAACAAGTTGGTACATTAGGCTGGGCTGCAGAAACTGCACAAAGCCGTATGGAAGACCTGCTCAATGCTTTCTATGCAGACCAACGCCTAGATGCGGTTCTGTCTCCCTATGATGGTATCAGCTTAGGTATTCTCTCTGCTCTTCGTGGCGCAGGATATGGTTCTGAGCAAGATTGGCCTGTTGTTTCCGGTCAAGACGCAACCAGAGCTGGTGTACAATCTATCATTGACGGCGAGCAGTTTGCCACCGTATTTAAAGACACCCGTGACCTAGCGGCGGCCACTGTGCGCATCATTGAAGCGATCACCAATGGTACCGAGCCGCCCATCAACAACACCACAGACTACAACAACAACGTATTCTATGTACCGTCTTACCTGTTGGATATCGTGCATGTTGATGCAACCAACTGGGAAGTAGAGCTGATTGACACAGGGTACTGGACGCTCGACGACTTTAACTTGTCCTAACTAACTGTACGTTTCGCTTATCGAAAAAAAGAGATGCCCAGCCGCGGCGAGGAGCAAAGGACCCTCGCTGTGGTTGGGCGGATTCGGATTTAAAGGATGTGGCACTTTGGATACTTTGTTGGAAATGAGATCAATTACAAAACGATTTGATAGTGTACTGGCCCTAGATAACGTAAGTATCACCGTGAAAAAGGGTGAAATTCACGCAATTGTCGGTGAAAACGGGGCAGGAAAATCTACGCTGATGAAAATTTTAAGCGGCGTATACCCGTATGGGGACTATGAAGGGGAAATCATTTATAAAGGTGAAACATGCCGGTTTAAGGATATTCGGGAGAGTGAGAAACAGGGCATTGTTATCATTCACCAAGAATTGGCTCTGATTCCGTATCTTTCCATATCCGAAAATATTTTCATAGGAAATGAGCAGGCCAAGCGGGGGCTAATCGACTGGAACGTGACCCACCAAAAGACGAAAGCGCTTTTGAAACAGGTGGGGCTGGATGAAAATCCCAACACGCTAGTCTCTAACATTGGCGTGGGCAAGCAGCAGCTTGTAGAAATTGCCAAAGCCCTATCAAAGCGGGTGGACGTGCTGGTGTTAGACGAACCCACTGCGGCCTTAAATGATATTGAGAGTGAAAATTTGCTCAACCTATTGTTAGAGTTGAAAAAAGAAGGAATCACCTGTATTTTGATCTCACACAAGCTACAAGAGCTTTTGAAGGTGTCAGATCAAATCACCATCATCCGAGACGGGAAGACGGTAGAGACCTTTCCCAACGAAAATGTGGACGAAAACCGCATTATCCGGGGCATGGTGGGCAGAGATATCTTAGACCGTTTCCCGGCAAGAGATGTCGTGCCTGGAGAGGTGCTGTTTGAGGTCAAAGACTGGACGGTGTATCACCCGGATATTGCCGATAAAAAGGTGATTGACCACATCAATCTCTACGCCAGAAAAGGCGAGGTTGTGGGTATTGCGGGGCTGATGGGTGCCGGACGAACCGAGTTTGCCATGAGTCTCTTCGGCGGGGCCTATGGAGCGAAGATATCGGGGCAGATACTAAAAGACGGGAAACCCCTCGTCTTAAAATCCATCTCACAGGCCATTGACAACGGGATTGCCTACGTGACGGAAGACAGGAAGCAATTCGGTCTGCTTTTAGATGAGACCATCTGTCGTAACACCTCACTAGCCAACCTAAAAGCGGTGACCCAGGGCTTGGCGGTGGATGAAATCAAAGAAAAGCGTGTGGCGGAAGATTACCGGGGCAAGATGGATTTGCGGGCCCGTGATGTGATGCAACATGCCAAGAACTTGTCCGGGGGCAATCAACAAAAAGTTGTGCTCAGTAAATGGCTGTTTGCCGACCCGGATGTGCTGATTTTAGATGAGCCCACCCGTGGTGTAGATGTGGGTGCCAAGTATGAGATTTATCAGATTATCAATGAACTGGCCCGGCAAGGGAAGTGTGTCATTGTGATCTCGTCAGAATTACCCGAGGTCATCGGGCTTAGTGACCGGATTTATATCATGAATGAGGGTCGCATCGTTGGTGAATTGCCGCAAGCAGAAGCAACGCAAGAGGCGATCATGGAACGCATTATGGAACACTAGGGGGCAGGGTAGATGCTGAGTTATATCAGAGAGAATTTAAGGCAATACGGTCTCATCGTTGCGTTGATTGTCATTGCGCTGGTTTTCCAGTTTTTGACAGGCGGGACGATTTTCCGGCCGGCAAACATTACAAGTTTGATTTTGCAAAACGGCCATATCCTGATTTTGGCTGTAGGGATGACGCTGGTCATTGTAACGGGTAGAATTGACCTGTCAGTGGGCAGTGTGGCCGCCTTTGCCGGTGCATTGGCTGGTGTGTTAATCGTACAACAGGGCTGGCCTGTATGGCTGGCTATCATTGTGACGTTGCTTGTTGGGGTATTAATCGGCGCTTGGCACGGCTTTTGGATTGCATACGTCGGCGTTCCTTTCTTCGTGGTCACCTTGGCGGGGATGCTTATTTTCCGCGGGGCAGCCATACTCTTGTTAGACGGCCTGTTTGTGGGGCCCTTTCCCCAAAGCTTCCAAATGATGGCCGCCGGGTTCATCCCGGACATGTTTGGCGGCAGTGGGTTTGATATCATGGCAGTGGTGGTATGTGCGGCACTTGCATTGATTGTCATTATTTTAGAGGCCAAAAAACGTGCCGTATCTAAAAAATATGACGTAGAGGCAGAGCCGATTCTGTTCGTGGTGGTCAAGCTTGTGTTCATTATTGGCGCCATCGGGCTGTTTGCCTATTGGTTCGGTGCGTCTAACGGTATCCCGAACATCTTGGTGGTGTTGGGCGTATTGATTGTGGTGTACAGCTATATGGCAAACCGAACCATTTTAGGCAGGCACATTTATGCCACCGGCAGTAACCCCAACACAGCGAGACTGAGCGGCATTAAGGTCAAGCGGATTGTCTTTATGGTCTATGTGAACATGGGACTACTGGCGGCTCTGGCCGGTCTGGTGGTGACGGCCAGACTGAACTCTGCCATGCCGCGGACCGGTGAAGGGTTTGAGCTAGATGCCATTGCGGCGGCGTTTATCGGCGGAGCCTCTCCCTATGGCGGTGTCGGTCGAGTAAGCGGTGCCATCATCGGTGCCATGGTTGTGGGTATCATCAATAACGGCATGAACATTTTGGGTGTACCGGTAGAGTGGCGTCAGGTCACAACAGGTATGGTACTCTTAGCTGCGGTTATCTTTGATGTCTTTTCAAAAAGCAGGGCGGCAAAAAGAAAACCGGCCCTAAAAGCAGAATAAGCGCAAAGAGGGGGTATATGATGAGTACCATAAGAGGAAATATCAAGCAGCTAGGCATGATTATCGCACTGGTTGCCATGACGATTTTATTTCAGATTACAACAAACGGCACCATGCTGTTGCCGGGGAATATCACAAACCTGATCCTGCAAAACAGCCATATTTTGATCTTGGCTATTGGGATGATGCTAGTCATCATCACAGGTCGTGTTGACCTGTCCGTTGGGAGTTTGGCAGGCTTTTCCAGTGCGCTCTCCGGCATTTTCATTATCAGTTGGGGCCTGCCCCTGTGGGTTGCTATGCCTGTGGTGTTGCTGATTGGGGCCTTGGCTGGTGCCTGGAATGGGTATTGGATCGCCTATCGAAACATCCCGTTCTTTGTGGTGACATTAGCCGGGATGCTTGCCTTCCAGGGTTTGACCATGGCTGTTTTAGGCGGGGGAACCATTGCGACATTCCCCCGAGCATTCACCCAGATTGCATCGGGCTTTCTCCCGAATCTCGCCGGGGGCGGGTTTAACGTGACCGCTATTGCCCTTTGCGGGTTGGGCGCTCTGGTGTTTGTGGTGTTTGAACTACGTAAGCGCAAGACGATCCAGAAATTTGAAGGGGAAGTGGCCTCTATGCCCTTCTTCCTTGCAAAGCTCATCCTGATTGCGGGC
Source organism: Oscillospiraceae bacterium (assembly GCA_009779845.1). GTDB lineage: Bacteria > Bacillota > Clostridia > Oscillospirales > Oscillospiraceae > WRAB01. The sequence goes on along the minus strand of WRBE01000002.1, from coordinate 1,439 downwards.
GCAATCATGTTGTTCGGCTATTGGTTTGCCGAGGCCAGAGGGATGCCCATTATTATGATTCTACTGGCGTTCTTGGTCATCCTCTACAGCTTTATCGCCAGTAAGACCGTCATGGGCAGACACATCTACGCCACCGGCGGGAACCCCAAGGCGGCAGAGTTAAACGGCATTAAGACCAAGAAAGTGGTATTCTGGGTCTATGTAAACATGGGGATGTTGGCGGCTCTTGCCGGTATGGTGGTCGCCGCCCGCTTTGACGCCGCCTCTCCAAGAGCGGATGCGGGTTTTGAGCTACAGGCCATTGCCGCATCTTTCATCGGCGGGGCCTCGCCCTTGGGCGGTGTCGGTAAAATCGTAGGGGCCGTCATCGGTGCGATGGTGATGGGTGTCCTCAACAACGGTCTACGGCTACTGGGACACGGTGCTGACATTCAGTTGGCCATCACCGGATTTGTGCTCCTAGCTGCGGTTGCCTTTGATGTTTATGTAAAGACTAAGTCGAAATCGGCGTAAGTATGAAAACGGGCCTTGTTTGAGAAACACTTCTCGAACAAGGCCTGTTTCATTTTTGCATCATCCTGCTTTGTTAGGGTGCCGCTCGTTGTGTCGGGGTTCCCCACCACCCGGCGGGAGCGGTGCGCTAGGGGTGATGGTTGTTTGTCCAAACATATGTTCCGGCCTAGACTCGGGTAGGACTTGGTATTCACCATTTTTGCGCGCCAACATTCGCCACCATGACCTTATAGCGGTGGTTGTTGGTTTTGCATTGGTAGGTGTAGGAATGTTGCTTACCTGCATATAAATAAAATACCATAGTTTTCGGCGTTATGTTGCTGGGTGATCGAAAAAGACTCTGTAGGAGGCAATTTGATAGCTCCTACCACGCAATTGGCCTTCTAGGGGCACTCGCTTCAGCCCATGCGTTGTCCGATACGGGAATCAATTTTTTGATTTCTAAAATTACATGGAAATTAATTTTGCGAATAATTATGCGCCCTATTTGAGGAAATGTATATTCCAAGCTGGTTTTGTTAAAAAATTTACGTTCAAAGCACATAGCAGGTATAATACCGTCAGGGCAACGTGAATATTTATTCAGAAAAACCTGTTTCCGCCCCGCTACGCCTTTCTATTGACAAGAAGGGAGAAATTCAGTATAATGCAATTAATTTAACTTACTGATTTAATCTTATGTGCTTATAATTACCTATTATGTAATGCTTAAATAAAAAAAGAGTTGCTATATATCAAGCAGAAATATTGTTCGTTCTAGTCCGTGAGAAAAGCGATAAAAACATTTTGTTTTTATTATATTAAAATCAAATTTTAAGGTGGAGATGTAAGATGCGAACAGGAGTAGTAAGAAAAGGGCTAAGTATGATGTTGGCATTGTGTATGCTGTTGACCTTGGTTCCTGTGCAGGCACAGGCCAATAGCGA
>WRBE01000001.1 GCA_009779845.1 Oscillospiraceae bacterium | reverse complement strand
TTCTCTACCAAGATGTCCACTTCCACACGAGCACCGGGTGCGCCGGTCACTGTCTCCACGGCAAACGTCATCTCATCGCCGTCCCGATCCCACTGCGCCGTCACTGTCACTGGCCCGGTCACGCCTTCTAGCGGAAGCTCAGGCGCCCAGCCGGCGAACGTGAACCCGTCACGGGTCGGGAGATCCGCCTCTGCGATGGCAGCTATGGTGCCACCGTCCGCCACTGTCGCGGGCGGCGTGAACTCTCCAGACCATGCCCCGCCAACAAGCACCCAACTGATCGTGTGGGGGGCGGGGGGCGGTGCGCTTGTAAATTCCTGTGTTGTCAACAAAACACGAGGCCCGACGACGATATCACTCAGATAAAATACCTCTGATCCGCCGGTGCGGACACCAATGGTTCCAGCCGGATGGCGGTTATCTGTTCTGGTATCTGCCAGCACACCGTTTACATATGTCATAATCCGGTTACCCTCAACCGCAATGGCCACTTGATTGTCCTGACGGATTGGGTTAAAGTTGCCGACTGCGATGGGGGTTGGGGGCAATGCCGCAAATCCGCCGTTGGGGGCAATGTGCGGGTTTAATGTGTTGTCGCCCGGTCTGAACTGCCACATGAACATATTCGTTGCATTCGTGCTGCGGAAGTTCAAACCACCGGCTACTAAGTCAACATTCATCGTCGCAGTAAACATGTAATCTGTCCAAGCCAAACCGGTGTTGAGCAATCGGTTTGCGCCGCCCGGCACACGCAGTCTATCGCCAACTACTGTTACAGCACTGCCGGTGCCGCCGGTAAATGGATTCGCCCCACCGTCCCAAGTAAAGAGCGGGTCTATTTCAAATCGCTCAAAATCAAAGTCCGGGATCAAGTAGGTAAAGTGCTCCGTGGTACGGGCCTCAATGGTGAACTCGCCTTCGGTCAGTACGGTAACCTCACCGTCCGATGTGACGGTTGCCACTGCGGGGTTACTGGAAACGAAGGTCACATGTTCAAACGCAGGTGCGGCTCCAGCGTCACCATCTCTTCTGATTGCAACCAAGGTCGCTTGCGCTGTGACACCGGGAGCCAAATATTCTTCGTCTAGGCGGATTTCCACCGCTACGATACGCTCCGGCCCGCTAATGGGAGTGACGGTAATTGGAATTCTTACGGTTTCGCTGATTCCTCTATTGTCTGTTACTGTGATTAAAATCTCTGTGGCCCCTACTGTAATGGGGGTCACAACACCTTCCTCGCACACCGTCACGATGCCTTCAGGATCGGTTGCAAATACAACTGTGGCCGTCTCCATGTCAACAGCTTCAAGCAGTTCGTTGACAACAGATACCAGCTTAATTTCTGCGGTTCTGTCCACTTCGATGGCGGATTGGCTGATTTCCGCTTCTACTTCTAGGAACTGATCCATCTGAACTCGGATGTGGCGTACACCAGAGCCAAGTTCTACCATGAGGAAATTGCCGACACGGGTCGCCGCCACCGGCACACCGTCCACAATCAGGTGGGTCAGCGTTTCATGGGTGACAGGCAGGGACACTTGGGCACGGGTGTTGGCAGGGATTGTTACTGTGGCCTCAATCAAATTGGGCAAATGGCCGTTTTCAAACTCGACCAAGACCGGGCCCCGGATGGTGGGGTACTTAATTTCCGCCGCTTCAAGTCCGCCGGGCTGTAGCCTCACTTGGAACTCTGAAAATGCGCCGGCAAGCGGCTCAATCCCGAACACGCCCATAGAAACCGCAGTCGCAGGAGTGGCACCCCACGGGTGAGACATGGTAGAGTTCCACTTGAGGGAATAGCTCCAAGATTCCGGGGATATTGTCGCCCGCAAGTAGGTAAGTACGTGGTGGAACGAACGTCTTTGGTCAACGGGATTCGGCTCCGTCAGGAAGCGCATAGCGATATCGCCCGCACCAGCGTTATACAGGCCCCGCAATACGAAAGAGGCCGAGAAAATACTGGTTCTAAATCCGCCGGAATTATCAATCCACTGGGCCAAATCCATGGCCATTTCCGGGCTGTCAAATACGCCATATGCCAATGGGTATGCAACAGAGTGCTGGGCGGTGTGGTTGCTGCGGCTGCTGAGGTTCGTATGATCCGCCGCATCGGTGAATCTGCTATAGCCGTCACCCTCAATGAGTAGGTTATCGACTATGCTTTCTCTGATTCTGTCCGCACGGCCCTGATGATGATCTCTGTCTGCTGCATGGTCGAGACGATCGGCAATGTTTGCCATAGCCGTGTGCGCACCGGCCGCCACTGCGTTATGGACGGTGGAAACTCTTCCGAAGGTGCGTTGATGGTTGTCTCTCTCCCGCCAAGGCCAGTCGATCAAGAGGTTCTGGTTGTCATTTTGCATCCCTGCATTCAACACGTACAGGCCGTGGGCATTGTTCCACTGAGAACGTCCGCCGTCCGTGTCGTTGAACTTGTTATGGATTTGGTTGTAGAATCGCTCAATGGAGGCCGTACACCCGGTAAACAGATAATCCCACCAAGCTTTTTCAATGCTGTACAGACGGTATTCCATTGGCCATGTCTGCTCGAATAACATATGCTCATGAGTATGGCGGCCCAATCTGTAGTTAGAAGAGAAGGTGTTGTGCATGAGCATGTTGACAAGAGCGTCACCTTCATAAGCACGGCGCTCACGGGCCTTTGTGTCCGTCCATAGACACTGGGTCGTGGCCTTGATTGCGTACCGTGCGTACTCCCACAAATTGTTGAGCCAAGGGTCTGTGGAATCAAAGTGGTGGGCTTCATAGTCAAACGGCTGCCGATAGGCGATGCCTGACACATGCTGGGGCAAAATCTCTTGCTCCATTCCTGCGGGCAATCCGGCGATTTCAACCCAGCGGAAATTCATCATGTTGAAGTTTTGTATCGGCGGGTTATATTCTCCGGCTCTGAAAACCCAGTCAAATACGTAAGGGGGATGGCCCCAACCGTTACTGCGTACCCATCCGTTTGTATTATTGCCCCGCAACGCTGTACCGGTGTGATCGCCTGGGAAGTGCCCAATTTGTGTGCGATACCATGGCTTGAATTCGCCCAAACGGATCGTCAGGGTGATATCCTCCGGCGGCAGTTGCTCCAGCAGGTCGCCTAAATGGATTTCCAAGCCGCCAACGATATTTTGGGCCATATCAATGACAACCCTTGACGGCTGACCGGGCACGTCAAATGGAATCACTCGTTTCTCGTTGACCACATGTGTGACCCGACCCGGCGCACCGCCCTCGGTGGTGATGCCCTGGTCGTCGACCCAAGTGAAGTCCATGCCGTGGCCGTTACCGTCCGGCCCATCTGTGATTCGGTGGCGCATCATGTTGCCGCCGTGGTAAGGCAAGAGGCCGCCGGGACGTCTGTTGATCATTCTGTAATATCCGCCAACGCCCGCCGTCCGATGGCTCACAGGGCGCCATTGCCAGTCTGTCTCAAAGTCCAGCTCGTTCCAGCCAAACGGGAAATGGTTGGTGTTCATATGCTCACGGCGGATGTTGTACCAACCGGCGTTGTTGATATTTTCACCTGCAACGTTGCCACGGTCACCAAACGCACGGGTACCGTCCATGGCGAGCCAATCCTCATGGTCTGCGGCTGTGCTGGTGATCAGTCTGGTGGTGCCGTCTGTGTAATAAACCCGCAGTTCCAGCATGAACATACGGCTGGGGCCGCCGGTTTGGTTCGTGCGGTCTCCCCACATGCCCATTCCTTTGTCGTGGGCGATTACGCCAATTACATTTGCACCCTCCTGCATGGCTTCAGTTACATCAAAGCTATTGTAGAAAGCGTGGGGCAATATGTATGCAAACCCGATTCGGGCGGGGCCCAAACCCACATGATCCGCATTCAGATACAGGTCAAAAATATGCTGACAACTGTTTTCTGTGTTATGCGCCGCCGCACTCATGATCACCCGCTCAACATTTGCCATACTTTCCATTTCGAACTCATGGCGCATAAAGACAAAGTTTCTGAGTTCGTGGTCAAACCTATCGTTTCCGGGCAGCTCTGCAACCATCGCCTCCGCCGTCGGCACGGGAGATTGGAACACGGTTCCTGTTACCGGTGTCGGTTGCGTAAAGTCAGGACGCAATCCCACGATGCGGTTGAACGCTCTGAAGAATACGCCGTCATGCTGCTCCGTGATGCCAATGGCGGCAATGCCGGGTGTGCCGACCCAGTCATTCAAGTTTTGACCGTTTTCTAGGTCAGCTTCGTATAATAGTACACCGTTAGTCGCAGTAACATTCATTGAGTGGACAGTAAAGCCCTCAAAGTTACCAGTCCGGAACCCAACACGGCCCGCCGGGTGCAGCGCGGTCGCAGGGCCAGCCGGCCAAGGTGCGAGAACTCTGTTGTGATCCACAGCTCTGCCATCTATAAAGGTCGTTACTCTATCGTCGATAATCACGATTGTGTATGCGATCCGTCTGCCTGGTGCCGCAACATCTTCGGGCAACTGGATATCGATTGCAGAGTTCGCCACTGCATTCCGGTGTACCCGGAGTATGCTGTAGTTTGCCCCGTCTTCCGGCTGTCTGACCTGCCAGAAGTATGCGTTGTCAAGATTGCCGTTATTGTTATTCGTTGCACTGCTTCCCGTTCCGCGGAAAATCATAGAGAACCCGGCCGCACCAAAGGCCATGGGATCGCCAGCTCCGACATATGAGGCGGGGGTACTCAGGAAATAGGTTGCTTCCACTTCAAATATGTAGTCACTCCAAGCCGGTCTGGTTGCGGCGTGACCGGGGTCTATGGATACGATTTCAAGCCGCGCGGTCATACCGCCTACCGCAGTCGCTGTAATCGTGGTCGTTCCTTGACCTACGACTGCTATATTACCGGATTGGTCAACTGTGGCTACACTGGGAACGGCTGACGCCCAAACCAAGGTCTGGTCAGCACCCGCCGGCAACACTGTCGCCGTTACGCTCAAGTTGTCGCCCGGCTTCATATCCCAACGATCCGTCTCGCTGAGTATGACGTTATTCACAGGGGGCAGGACAACCATAACCGATATGGTCACAATATCCGTCATCCCATTCCATTCCACTGTTACCGTAATGTCCGTTATGCCGGCCCCAAGGCCAGTGACTACGCCGTCGGCGGTAACAGAGGCTACAGTCGGGTTGCTGCTGACAAATGTAACCGTCGCCTCTGCGATATCAATCGGCTCATTGTCCATCCCGTTCACGGCACCCACCAAAACTGTGTCAACCGTGCTCAATGGGAGTATGCCGGACAAGAGCGCATCCACCCGGATGAAGGGGGTGTCAACTACTGTCACATTGATGGTAGCGGTATGTCCGCCGAAGGCTGTAACCGTAATTTGTGTCGTTCCCAGCGCAACACCGGTCACCGTTCCGTTGTCGTCCACCGTGGCAATGGTCTCATTGGCAGACTCCCACGCCACAAACCGATTGCTTGCGTTGACGGGCTCAAATATCGGCGACAAACCGCCTGTACCGCCTAACGCCACAGCCATGCTGTCCCGCGTAAATCGGATGGCAGTTACAGGGATATTGACATATGGCTCAAGCCAAACGCTTCTGTCATCCGCCCAATCCACTTGCGTGGTGAATACCTTGAGCTCTGACCACGGACTCTCGGCACCGTCTTTGTCCTGTGTTCTGACCCTCCAAAAATACATGGCGTTGTCAGTAAGCAAACCAGTGAGGGCAGGAATTCTGACGGCTGTGCTTTGGTCAGAAGTCACCCATGTGGTATCGTAAATCAAATTGGTTCCGCTTGTCAGATTCGCTCTTGTCGTCGCTAATTGAATTTGATACGCAGCCTGATACTCTTCCATATCAGGGTCATTTACCACCCAAGAAAAGTTTAGAGTGCCCGGGTCAATCGACCACGCATCGTGCTCCATTAACGTGGTTCTCAAGTTCGTGGGCGCATCCGGCGCCGTGTTCGGCGGGGTCTCACTCACTGGTGTAGGCGCTGCCACCGCAGCAGCCTCTTCGTCTGTCGCCAGTGCCGTAGGTGGAAACACGGACAGCATCATTGCGACTGCCAATAGCATACAGATAATACGTTTTTTCCTTGTTCGTTGCATGTTATTTTGCTCCTTTTGCATTTTAGTATAAATTCTTTTGAACTGCTTGCTCACTATGACATTTCCTTGACGATGGGCCCCTCCCCTTCCAAAATTGGTTTCTTCGCTTACCGGTTGCCACGTTCTCCCCGACCGGGAATCTATGGCAGAATATGTCGTATACAGCAGTATGGTGTCCGCCGTTATGTGTATATCTCTGTTTCAGCCAAACAAAACTTATATAGACTTGTTCACTTTGACCGAATCCTTGTTTCTAATTATACCTGATTTTGCATACTGTTTTCTAGTACTATCTTGTCTCATTTTTGCACTATCTTGATTAAATTCTCGTCTTCCAAGGTGTCACTTTATCCAAGACGTAGAAATTCGACCAAAGACGCGCCCTGTGATGCTTGCGTTTGCATCTGCTTGATCTCTTGTATCCCACCAAGGGAAACGTCAACAAAGAGCAAAAAACCGGATAGCGATAGCCTATCATTATGAACAAAACCATTCAATTGTTAACAAATTTCGCCGAATTTGAATAGAAATTCACAAAATATGCTATAAGTTTTCAGAAAATCCTGTAAAATAGATACATCAACACACTTATGAAGCACTGTATAAAACAAACAATGAAGGGGAGGTAACGGCTATGAAACGGATCTATCATAAACAACGAGGAATTTGTGTACTACTCACCTGCTTGCTACTACTCACTTTGTTGCCGGGGGCGGCTCTTGCACACACGGCGGAAGCTGGTCTTCCGGCAGAGTCTATTGAGGTGCTGACCCACACACTTGGCCAGCCAGTCGGTCTATCCGGGTTTGACCACGGCTGGGACGATGACCCGGAAGCGTTCGTTGACGTGTCTGTCCAGTTTGTCACCCCATCGGCGGTGGCCCTGCGGTTGGGGTATCGGGGCATCAGACCCTTATCAGTGCAGACCTTTGAAGGACAGGCGCAAGACGCCCATACTGCGTTTGCCGCAGAGCTAGACACCCTCACTGACGGGCAAGACGAGCAGGTTGAGGTCTACAGTGAACACTACAGCCTGTTCAACGGTGTATTCTTACGTGCGCCAGCGAACATGATTGCACAAATTGCAGACTTGCCGGGGGTGTTTGCAGTGACACCCAGTGTGCGCTATTATGCCATTGGGCAAACCGAGGTGGTGACGGGCTCTGCATTGGGGGCCGGGGACTACATGAAAGAATCCTTAGCACTTCTCCAGATGGACTACATACATAACACATTAGGGATTACAGGCCGGGGTGTACAGATCGCTGTGCTGGATACGGGTGTGGACTTTAACCATCCCCAGTTGGTGCGGTTCCAAGACCCGGCCACGGGCCGCATTCGGGGGCAGAATTTTACAACCTCGACCAAAACAGTAAACCCCAATGACATCATGGATCGCAACGGCCATGGAACCCATGTTACCGGCACCGTTGCGGCAATTGCCCCCAACGCCGAGTTATGGCATTACAAGGTGCTTGGCGACAATGGTGCGGGATATAATAACTGGATTCTCAGCGGCATGGAACAGGCCCATACAGATGGCATGGATGTCATCAGCTTGTCTTTGGGCGCTCTCATTCCAAACCCCTTAGACCCCATGTGTATGGCCGCAAACCTAGCGGTGTTGGACGGGCTTGTGGTCACCATTGCGGCGGGCAACGACGGGCTCGATGGGCTGGATATACCGGGTAGTGCCAGCTTGCCCATTACAGTTGCAAACGGGACTGCCGGCGGGCAGGGGGAGGCCTATTATGGCGACACCATTGCCGACAGTTCGTCCCGGGGGCCGGTGGCGGACACTTATCACATCAAACCGGACATCACAGCCCCGGGGACAGCGATTGTGTCTCTTTTGCCACTAGAAGTTCTCAATCCAAAGACGAATAAAATGGAACCAACAAGCGGGTACGCTTCAATGACCGGCACCTCAATGGCCACACCCCATGTTGCAGGTATTGCGGTGTTGATGTTAGAGGCGTTTCCAAGTGCCGCACCCATTGAGGTGAAAGCACGGCTGATGAACACCGCACGGCCTTTGGCGAATATAAATGGCGGCACCGTATTCGATGTAGGGGCAGGGTTTGTGGTTCCGAGAACGGCATTGACCGATGAAGCGTTTGCCACAGTGCAGCATAATATCCCGTGGCTAAACGGCAACACCCCAATTTGGCGCATGGAAACCATGGCATCTTTGAGCTTCGGCGGTGTTTGGTGGAGTGCGGAAAGTAGCGCATTGCCTATCACCATAAACAATCCGGGTGCCGGGACGTGGGTGCCGACGGTACAGTGGAACGGAAACAGCACAGGTGTCCGCTTAGAAGTGGTTGCAGGATCCGCCGGGACGTTTACGGCGAAAATGGTCTTTGACCCGGAGGTAAAAGACGGTCTATATGGGGGCAACCTGCTCCTGACCAATGGTGCCCAGACCATCACCATCCCCTTTGCGGCGTACCGGAAGGCCCCCTTTGTGGATGTCCAGCCCGGCGACTGGTTCTATAATGCCGTCTACTTTGCAAACAGCAACGACCTGATGCGGGGTGTATCAAGTACTAAATTTGCACCGAAGGGTACAGTGACCCGGGCTATGGTGGCCACCATCCTCTATCGTGCAATTGGTGAACCTTCTGTACCCGCCGGTGTTAGGTTTACGGATGTGCCGGCAGGACAGTGGTACACGAATGCGGTGAACTTCATGGCATATATAGGCATTGTAAAAGGGGTCGGCAACAACCGGTTTGCCCCCATGGACAACGTGACACGAGAACAGTTTGCCACCATGCTGTATCGACTCTACGAGGCCACAAACGCAGATATGACCGTCCCGGCGGGAACAACCTTAACGGGTTTCTCCGATTACACCAAGGTAAGCACTTGGGCCGAGACCGCTCTGCTCTGGACGAATTATACCGGGCTTATTACCGGCACAGACAGAGGCACCCTCAACCCCCAAGGGAACACCACCCGGGCCGAGGCGGCCACAATATTGTATCGGATGTTTGTTGGGTAGGGTTGTTAGCGGAACTGCTGTGATATGTGCATAATACAAGGTCCCCGGCGCAGTTGCGCCGGGGGCCTTGGCTGTCTAGCAAAGCGCAAACCATGGGCAATACTCCCTTACGCTGTCTCGAACTCTGAAATGCACCCAAACCGATACCCCATATCTTTGTACGCCTGAATCAATTCACCCAATATCGCACGGTTGGTGGCGGAGGTGTTGTGTAACAGTACAATGGCACCCGGATGAATGCGGGGCAAAAGCTTCCCAAACGCCTGCTCCTTCGACGGCTGGGCATCATCGTTCCAATCAACGTAAGCCAGAGACCAAAACAGGGTAATATAGCCCAGCTCTTTGGCCAGTTTCAGGTTTTCCACACTGTACTTGCCCTCCGGCGGGCGGTAAAATTTGGGCATGGGCTGGCCGATGATGGCCTTATAATGGGCCGCTGGCTCTTCTAATTCTCGCCGGAACCGCTCTTTGTCTGTAATGGCCGCCATGTTGGGATGGCCCATGGTGTGGTTGGCGACAGTATGCCCCTCGTCTACCATACGGCGGATGAGTGCCGGATTATTCTGGATGTAAGTCCCCACCAGAAAAAACGCCGCAGGGACATTGTGGGCCTGTAACGTATCCAAAATCGGTTCTGTGTTCCCGTTTTCATATCCCCCGTCGAAGGTCAAATAGATCACCTGCTCTTCTGTGGAACCGATATAATAGGCGTCAAATTCTTTGAGTTCCTCCACCGTGGCGGGGGCTACTGGTGTCTCGCCGGGGTTTGGGAACCCCAGTCCCCAATTCTCCGCCGCCCAAGCGTCTGTTCCGCCCAGCAAGAGGGATATGATCAAACATCCGATGAAAAAGCGTCTCATTTCTGCGTCTCCTCGCGTCATATATCTTCCGCTAGGATTCACAAAAAAGTATGAAAATACTACTGACAGAAACTCCCTGCATGGCGCAAGCGGAATGTGCCATATTAAAAGTATGAAAATACGATTGACAGCCATATGTTTGGCACTACTCCTAATTGTCCCCGTCTACGCCCGTGGAGCGGACGAGACCGATCATATCAAATGGGTGGAGTTCAACGTGCCCTACAGTGCCCTGACTGCGGCCCTAGACTATGACTTGCACACCTACGGAACCGATATCCATTTGAATTGGATTGAACTCCTCGCCATCCTAGGTGCCCGATACGGAGGCGAGTTCTCCAAATATAAAAAAGCCCACCTAGACACTCTGGCAACAGAGTTGCAAAATGGCCAACATTTAGATGACATAACGTCTGATTTATCGAATTACGACTACTATCTGGAAGCATATTCCGCCATCTTAGGCGAGTTTGTGGGCCAGCATCGCATGGAGGGGGAGGATCGTTATGGGCTGAAAGTATTCTCGCCCATCGCCGCCGGGTTTGGGTATAGTCATTTTGATGATTTCGGCGTTGGTCGCAACTACGGCTATCGCCGTCGACACTTGGGCCACGACATGTTCGGCGCAGTGGGGACACCCATCATCGCCATTGAGAGCGGCGTGGTAGAGGTCATGGGCTGGAACCAATACGGCGGCTGGCGGATTGGTGTGCGCAGCTTTGACGGGCTTCGTTATTACTATTATGCCCATCTGCGTCAAAACCGCCCTTTCCACCCTGATGTGGAAGAAGGCAGTATTGTCAAAGCCGGGGATGTCATCGGCTACATGGGCCGCACAGGCTATAGTCAGAAAGAGAACACCAACGGCATTCGGGAAACTCATCTTCACTGGGGGATGCAATTGATTTTCCACCCGGAGCAAAAAGAGGGGCCGAAAGAGATTTGGGTGGATGTATACCCGATTACACGGCTATTACAGCGGAACCAGAGCGAAACCTATCGGGTGGCGGAGACGAAGGAATTTTATGCCAAGTATGAGTTTGATGAGCCGGGATTGTTTGGGAAGGTGTAAGGGTTTGTTTTGGGTGTAATGTTATGATGTGGTTTCTAAGCCCTTTGTAGGGGACGCCGCCCTGTGCGTCCCGGCCCTTGATCTTTTTGTTCGGCGTTACCGCCGATTCTATCTCGGCGGATGCCGAGGGCATTTGTCCTGCCGGACGGGCTTTCTTTTTGTCGTTGAACAAAAAGAAACAAAAAATCAACACAAGGGCTGCGCCCCTATGTACCCGCTAAGGGCAAGGGCAAATGTAGAGACCGTTTTCATGTTATACTCCGTATTGGCGACAATATTCACCTACCAGAAGTCCGGTTGCCTCGGAACCTACAAGGGCGTTTTCCGCCGCCAGTATGATGTTCTATTGAAAGGCACTCAGAAATGGGTGGCGTGGGGGCAGAGGGGTTCGGCCTGTGTTTTGTCGTCGAAATACTTACATTTTGAAAGTACGCTCTACTCTTCTGGCGTTTCTTTTACTTTTTTCATGAAATACTCTTTTAGGGACAATATAACTGAAATGATGACAAATTGCATCGTGGCACCTATAAATGAGTCTCTAAAAACCAACAACCCTCTCATCGGATCTCCTTGAAAAATCCACTGGACTACAACCATATATGCAAGCAAAATGAACATGTATGCTACATAGCCAACGGCGAGCTTTAAATAATGGTTTGCTTTTGACATATCTATAATAACCAAGCAAATAACCACCAGAATGAGAGGCAAGTCCTGAGTTAGAATCCGATCTATTACAAGCAGCCATGCACCTTCAAAATCTCTTTGCGCCATTTCTCCAATAAGGTTCATCCAGTAAAATATTTTGGAGATTGCAAGGTACAAGATGATCCCTTCTTTTAGACCTGACCATTTTCTTTTTTTCACGCCTCTAATACCTCGGTTCTTTATGTCTAAATATAATTTCTACAATCTTTTAAAAAAACATATCTGCCCATTAAAAAAGGCCGGGCCGCCGAAGGCGGCCCCTGTAATCTCTACATCCCGCGCTTCACCGCTTCTAAATTCAGCGGAATCAGCTTCGGATATTTCTCTCCAAACCGTTGATGCAACACTTGCTCTACATCTTCCAATCCAAAGAAATCTGTATGTGTCAAAAACCCAGCTAACATGGCCATGTTGGCCACTTTGGGATTCCCTACATCAATGGCAATCTGTGTTGCGGGGATGGCGTGAATCGTCACGTCATGCCGCTCAATTGGCTCTGTCACAATAGAACTATTGACCAGCACCAACCCGCCGGGCCGCACCCGTGGCAAAAACTTATCAACAGAGGGCATGTTCATTGCGCATAGAATGTCCAAATCCGAGAGTACAAATGGGCTGCCAATCGGCCCGTCAGACACCACAACGCCGCAGTTGGCGGTGCCGCCCCGCATCTCAATGCCGTAAGAGGGCATCCATGTCACTTGCTTGCCCTTATGCATCACCATGGTGGCCACCAGTTCGCCTAGGGTTAATATTCCCTGACCACCGAACCCCGAAAATACCATCTTCGTCATCATTTTGCCACCCCCTCGTCTTTATAAAGGCCCAGCGGGTAGTAGCTGGCCATCTCGTCCGCCACAAATTTTGCGGCATCCACCGGGGTCTGTCCCCAGCCGATTGGACAAGCGGCGAGAACCTCCACCAAAGAAAAGCCCTTGTTTTCCGCTTGGTTTTGGAACGCTTTCTTAATGGCCTTTTTCGCCTTGCGAATATGGGGCACATCATGGACGGATGTCCGCTCAATATACGTGGCACTGGGGATAGTAGACAGCATCTCACTCACCAGCAAAGGCCGCCCTTGCAGATTTTCCATACGGCCCAATGGGCTGGTACTGGTCTTTTGGCCCACTAGCGTTGTCGGGGCCATTTGGCCGCCGGTCATGCCGTAGATGGCATTGTTGACGAAAATCACCGTAATATTGTCCCCCCGATGGGCGGCGTGAATAATCTCCGCCGTGCCGATGGAGGCCAAGTCCCCGTCCCCTTGGTAGGTAAACACAATCTTGTCCGGGTTGGTGCGCTTGATACCCACTGCCACCGCAGGCGCTCTCCCGTGGGCGGCTTGGATGCCGTCACAGTTAAAGAAGTCATACGCCAGCACCGAACAGCCCACAGAGGCCACGGTGATGGTGTTTTCTAACAGGCCAAGCTCGACCAAACTCTCCGCCACCAGCTTATGGATAATCCCATGGGAACAGCCGGGGCAGTAGGTCAGGGGCGTATCTGTCAACCCACGGCTCTTTTCATAGAGTACTTTTGTCATGTCCTAGCCCTCCCCTTTTACGATTTGTCGTACTTTTTCGGTGATCTCTGACGGCTCGAACACCATCCCGCCGCAACGGCCATAGAAATGGATGGGGTGGCTGCCAGCTACGGAACGCCGTACATCCTCAATCATTTGTCCCATGGACAGTTCCGCCACTAAAATGTGTTTCACCGATTTGGGCAGATTTTGGAATGCTAGCTCTGGGAAGGGCCAAAGGGTAATGGGCCGGATCAAACCCACGTTGATGCCCTCGGCTTTCAACTCTTCCATGGCGTTCACGGCAATCCGGGCGGCAAGGCCGTAGGCAGCGATGACCACCTCGTCCCCTTCTTCCACCTGTCGTTCTACCATGATCTCGTTTTTGATAATCTCTTGATACCGCTCCATCCGTTTGAGGTTTAAGCGCTCTAACCCCTCACCGGATAAGTCTAGGGAGCTAATGGTGTTCCTGCTCCGCTCATCAGCACGACCATCTACCACCCAAGATTTGTCTGCCTCTATCCTAGGATGTTCTTTAATCTCCACTGGCTCCATCATCTGGCCTAAAATCCCGTCTGCCAGTAAAATAACCGGGGTGCGATATTTCTCGGCGGTGTTAAAGGCGATTTGGGTCAAATCTGTCGCCTCTTGCACGCCGCTTGGCGCATAAACCGGGGTGAAATAGTCCCCGTTGCCGCCGCCCCGTGTGGCTTGGAAATAGTCCGACTGGCTGGGCAAAATCCCGCCCAGACCGGGGCCAGAGCGAGAGATGTTTACAATCAGCCCCGGTAGGTCGGCACCCACCATGTAGCTAATCCCCTCTTGTTTGAGGGCCATACCGGGCGACGATGAGCTAGTCATCGCCCGCACCCCCGTAGCAGCGGCACCGAAGACCATGTTAATGGCCGAAACCTCGCTCTCCGCCTGAATAAACGTGCCCCCGGCACGTTCCATGTGGTAGGACATGTACTCCGGAATCTCGTTTTGCGGTGTAATGGGATAGCCGAAGAATGCACGGCATCCCGCTTGAATGGCCGCCGCACAGATGGCCTCGTTGCCTTTCATTAGTGTCTTCATACTTCACGCTCCAATCTGATTGCGCTGTCGGGACAGATCATTGCGCACATGGCGCATCCGGTACAGGCGTCCATATCCGTACACTTCACCGGGTTATAGCCCTTTGCATTCACCGTTTCCTTGTCCACTGCCAAAATCCCCAAGGGACAGGCGGGAACACAGAGAATGCACCCCTTACACACCACCGTGTCTACGGTCAGTCGGTTCTTTGCCATACGTTCCTCCTTAAAAATTTGATTGTATAACTAGATAGTGTAGACATAAGATGAAAACGTCCGCTTTTTGGCGGATTTTCCGCCATGCTGTGTTAAATCTTCTTGCCTTGCGTCAGCAAACCCGCAAAAATTTGCCTTGCATAGTGAAAAATCCACTCAAAAATCGAACATTTTATCTCATGTCCACACTATCTAGTAGTTCTTTGCCGTCTCTTCTCCACACACCACCCGCAGGGCAGCACCGGCCAAGGCGGCCAGCTCGTCCTCTCCGGGATAAGGGTGTACCGTTGTGATAAAAGACACCCGCTTGGCGATTTCCTCTGTGATAAAGCTGCTGTAACAAATGCCGCCGGTAAGCAGGATTGCGTCTACTTCCCCGCTTGCCACCGTGGCCAAGGCACCGATTTCTTTTGCCACTTGGTAGGCCATGGCCTCCAGTAATAATCTGGTGTCCTTGTCACTTTTCGCTTTGGCCTCTAACTCCTGTACGCTGTTCGTGTCTGTGTAGGCCACAAGACCCCCACGGCCTTTTATCATCTGCTTGACTTCGCCCAAGGTATACTCACCGGAGAAGCAAAGGGCCGCTAAATCCCCTGCCGGTAACCCCCCGCTCCGCTCTGGCGTAAATGGCCCATCGCCGTCTAAGGCGTTGTTGGTGTCCACCACCCGACCCTTTTGGTGCAAACTGACAGATATCCCGCCGCCCATGTGCGCCACAATTACCGTCACGTCCTCATATCGTCTTCCCACCTCGCGGCAGTATTGCCGTGCGATGGCTTTTTGGTTTAAGGCGTGAAAAATAGATTTCCTGGGTAATTTCGGATGTCCGCTAATCCGGGCAATGTCTTCCATCTCGTCCACTACCACCGGGTCTGCAATAAAGGCGGGGACATTCGCCCGCTTTGCAATCTCATGGGCCAAGATACCGCCTAAGTTAGAGGCATGGTCACCCATCGCACCGCTTTTTAAGTCCGCCAACATCCGGTCATTCACCAGATACGTGCCCCCAGCCACGGGTCGGACTAGGCCGCCCATGCCCACCACAGCGTATAAATCTTCTGGCACTACTCCGGCTTCTCGTAACGCCGCCTCAATAAACTGCCGCCGAAACTCTTCTTGGTCGGCGGCTTTTGCGAACCGGGCCAAGTCGTCTCGGCTATGCCGGATTACTTGCTCAAATACCTGTGCCTCGTCCTCAAACAGCCCGATTTTTGTAGAGGTCGAGCCCGGATTTACTACTAAAATTCTCACTATCATCCACCACCTAAAACAAGATGCCCAAGGCGATAGAAATCAGCTTATTCTCGCTGGAATCCGCCCGGGATGTCAAAATAATCGGTCGTTTGGCCCCCACAACCACGCCGCCATTACGGCCATTTGCAAGAAATGCCAATGCCTTGTACAAAATATTCCCCGCCTCAATATCCGGGCAAGCCAAAATATCCGCATCCCCGCCAACGGGACTTGTTATCCCCTTGATGGCCACGGATTCTTTGGACACCGCATTATCTAAGGCCAAGGGGCCGCCTAGAATACAGTCGGTGATGGTATCGCTTGCTATCAGTTCTGCCCACTCTACTGTCACGGGCATTTTTTCGTCTACTTTTTCTTTGGCGGCAAGCAGGGCCACTTTCGGACAATCCACACCCAAATTCCGCACCGCATCCACGGCGTTTTGGACGATTTCTTTCTTTGTTGCCAAATCCGGCTGTATGTTAATCGCCGCATCGGTAACGTAGAGGAGTTTATGGTAAGTAGGCAATTCAAAAGCCGCCAGATGACTCAATTTCCGTCCAGCACGGATGCCATGTTCTTTGTCCAATGCCGCCCGCATGATGATGGAAGTGTCAATCTTCCCCTTCATCAATGCACTGGCCTTACCCTCGGCCACCAGCGCTACCGCTTTGCGACAGGCTTCTATGGGGTCGGATTCGTGGAGCAGAGTAAATGGGGTCAGGTCAATCCCCCCGCCCTCGGCAACTTTTGTCATGGCCTCGGTGTCGCCCACCAAGAAAAACTCTGCAATGCCGCACCGATGGGCCTCTGCCACTGCTTGTAATACCGTGGCATCCTCCGCCACCGCCACGCTGACCCGGGATTTTTCTCGTGTAGCGGCGGTTTGGAGCAGTTGGTCTAGTGTTTGCAATCACAACACCTCCGTTTGTTTGGTATTATACCATGAGTTTCTTTGCTTTGCAAAGGAAACCATGGTGAAACACGCAGTAGAAATTTATAGATTGGGTAGAAGGACACCCCACCAGTGAAGGCAGGGTGCAAGATAGGAAAAGAACGGCTAAACAGTTCTTGCGCGTTTCATGATAACTACCACCTTTCCTATTACGTGGTTCTATTGTACCATGGTAGGCAGAGTTAGTTGTTACGCGGCTGTGAACCATGCAACTTCGTGGTATTTCCAGATGTAGCCCGTCAGCGTTCTTGATACAAAGGCCACAGTCAAAAGCTACAACAACGCGTCGGACAACTAAAAACTTCCGTTGCGCACTACAAAGAAAATAGGAAATAACTGCAACTTATACAAGCAGAAATCCTACCCATCCAACAAAAACCCCTCCATACCCGTCTCCGCTTGGAGCATCATGGTGGTGTAGAGGCCGTGGTAGTGGCCTTTTTGCGCTAACAGTTGCTCGTGGGTGCCCTGTTCTACAATCTTGCCTTCCTCCACCACCAGAATCACGTCTGCGTGGCGGATGGTGCTGAGGCGGTGGGCGATGATAAAGCTGGTGCGACCAGTTAGGATGTGGCTGATGGCTTCTTGAATCAGCCCCTCGGTCTCTGTGTCAATAGAGCTTGTGGCCTCGTCTAACACAAAGATAGGCGGGTTGGCAAGAACCGCACGGGCAAAGGAGATCAGCTGCTTCTCCCCGGTACTAAGCCGATCACCGCCCTCGCCGACTTGGGTGTCATAGCCCTGTTCCAACTTCTCCACCACCCGGTCAGCAGAAACCAGCTTGGCGGCGGCGTACACCTCTTCGTCGGTGGCATCCAGCTTGCCGTAGCGAATGTTCTCCATAACCGTGCCGGAGAACAGATGGGGATTTTGCAGCACATACCCCAGCCGGGACTGGAGCCAGAGCTGGCTCCGCTCTTTATAGTCCCGCCCGTCAATCAGCACCTTGCCCCGGGTGGGTTCAAAGAAGCGGCAGGCTAGATTCACAAGGGTGCTCTTCCCTGCCCCGGTGCGGCCCACGATGGCGACGGTGGTACCGGCGGGGATGTCTAAACTGAACTCCTCTAACACATACTCGTCCCCATCGGGGTACATGAACCAGATGTCTTGGAAGGTAATATCGCCCTGAATCGGCTCCCAGTTTTCCCGCTTGGGGGTGAAAATGTCGCCGTATTTGGCTTCGACCTCCTGCGTGTCTGTGATGCCCGGTTCTTGGGCCAATAAATCCGTCACCCGCTCAATGTTCACTTGGGCGGAGATGAAATCTGTAAACCGCCGGGCCATCTGCTGGACAGGCTCTAGGATGACAAGGGTGTAGGAGAGAAACACAGAGAGCGTACCCAGCAGTATCACATCCTCCATCACCAAAAACCCGCCGTAAAACAACACCAGCGCCATGGCGAGAGAGCCCACTAATACCAACAACGGCGCAAACACAGCGGTGAGCCGTACCGCGCGCAGATTGGTCTGATAAAATGTGCGGGTCACGTCAGAGAACTCTTCTACCACCTTGTCCTCAATGACAAGGGTTTTGGTGGTCTTGGCGCCGGTAATACCCTCGTTATACAGCCCCACGATTTTAGCGTTGGTGGCCCGGATATCTCGGTTGACTTTGAGCATTTTGCTCTTAAAAAATAAGCTAATCCCTGCAATCACAGGCACCACGGCAATCACAATCAACGCCAGCCGCCAGTTTAGAATCAGCATGGCAATCACAATCCCGATCATGTAGAGCAAATCCCAGAAAAAGCTAATCACGCTCCACGCCACAATGCCGCTGATGCGGTCGGTGTCACTCATGACACGGGCTAGGATATAACCCACCGGCGTTTGGTTGTAATAGGTCAGCGACAGTTTTTGTAGGTGCGTGAAGCAAGCAATTTTCATCTGACGGCCCATCTCCATCTCTACCACCATACAGTGGCGGAAAAAGAAGATGGTAAGCGCCCCTTGCAAGGCGATAGCCGCCAGATAGACGGCGGAAAACACACCCAAACCATCGGTGGTCTCGGGCACAATAAACAAGTCCACGGCGAACATGGTAAATAGAGGCAGCACCACATCCACCAAGGCAGCCAGCAAAATCAGTGCCATGGCCATAATGAACCGTTTTTTGACAGGCTTTAAAAACGGCCACAGCTTTTTCCAAGTGGCAAAGCTAAACTTCTGGGGCGCAGATACATCATAGCGTTCCATTCGCTTGTCCCCCTTCTTCTGTCTCGCTTTGCAGTTTGTAGACACGGCTGTAGATGCCACCTTGTTCTATCAGCGTTTTATGATTACCCAGCTCCGCTTGACGACCATCATCTAAGACCAGTATCTGGTCGGCGTGCATCAGGGTCGAGACCCGATGGCTAATCAAAATCACCGTCGCACCCCCGGTATTGTCCCGGAGGGCTTTTTGAATTTTCGCATCCGTTTCCATGTCCACAGCGGACAGGGAATCGTCAAAAATCAAAATGGGCGCGTCAATCAGCAAGGTTCTGGCAATGGCCACCCGCTGTTTTTGCCCGCCGGAAAGGGTCACGCCCCGCTCACCCACAATAGTGTCATAGCCTTTGGCAAAGCCCATGATGTTCTCGTCCACATCCGCCACCTTGGTAACCCGGCGAATCTCCCGCAGGTCTGCGTTCCCTTTGGCGATGGCGATATTCTCGGCAATGGTTTTCGAGAACAAAAACGGCTCTTGCAACACCAACCCCACCTGTTGCCGGAGATAGCGGCGATCAATGTCTGCAATGTCTACCCCGCCGATGGTAATTGTTCCGCAGCCCGGTTCTAAGTCATAAAGCCGGGTGAGCAGGTATGTAATCGTACTTTTCCCGCTCCCGGTGCCGCCTAAGATGCCAAACACAGACCCTTGGGGGATGGTGAAGTTGAGATCATGTAGCACCTCTGTGTCCTGATAGGAAAACCGCACATGGTCAAAGCAAATATCTTTTGCCATATCGGGACGTTTTGCGTCTGCCGGCTCTTCCTCCGGCTCTGCGTCCAATATCTCTTGCAGTCGAGTGGCAGAGACAGAGGATTGGCTCATCTCCGATAACGTTCGGCCCAAGTTTCGGACGGGCCATGTGAGTATCTGGCTATAACTAATAAACGCAATCAAGGCCCCTAACGTCATCTGTCCCGTCACCGTGAGATAGGTACCGATGACCACCACGCCCATGGTCTGTAGCCCGGTCACAATATCACCAAGGCCCCAGTAGATGCCCAACAGATACCCCATATCAATCCAAGCCTTGGCGAAGGCGTTATTTTTCTCATGGAATTTCTCTAACTCAAACTGCTCCCGCCCGAAAGCTTTTACTACCCGGACGCCGGTGAGGTTTTCTTGCACCCGCACCATCAATGCCCCCTCAGCCACGTCTGCCGTGTGGAACTTGCTGGCAATCCGACCATAGAAAATGGCGGAATAGGCCACCACAATAGGGATAAACCCAAACGCAAACAACGCCAACGGCACGTTCATAGAGAACATGAGCACCGTTGCGGTGATAATCAGTGCTAAGGTACGTATCACATCCACCAACTGGGTGGAGAGGAAGCTGTGCAGCACCTCTACATCCGATGTACACCGCTGGATAATGTCCCCGGTGAGGGTTTTTGTATGCCATCGGAATGGCAGCTTTTGCACATGGGCAAACAACGTGTCCCGCAGGCTGCGAATGACCCCCTCTGTCCCCTTTCCGATATGGATGCGGGAGATATAGCTAAACATACCCGCCAAAATGATAAGCAACACAATCATCCCTGCACTAGCAAGCAAGGCCCGAACCGGGGATACCCCCGCCAAAAACTGTACCACCCCCGGCAGGGCCGCTGGGTCTTGTCCAATCACACCGTCCACGGTGAATCGAACAATCTGGGGGGCTAAGAACATGAGTATAATATTACACACCGTGGCCGCAACGGCGATACCATAGTACCGCTTGTAGCCCGGAAAAAACCGCCCGAACAGGCGAAAGGCAGAAAAGCGTTTCATTGAGGTCTCCTTTTTGTTGTTACGCTTTCTATTGTGCCATATTTTGTTTGTTCTGGCAAGTGGGAGTGGATTCGGCGTACGTCATTGACAGATAACATTTTTTTTGCTATATTCATTTATGTGATAGCATAATGCAAAGGAGCAAATGCCATCCGGCAATACTTGATGTTGCACAATCGGCAATGTAAGTGATGCGCGGAAAAGATAGATAAAACATAATGAAACATGAGAATCAGAGCCGTTGACGTCGGCTTATTCTTGTGTATAAACCTATGTTTTTTCTATCATTTCGCTTATATAAACAGTTCGTTTGTTGAAGCTGTGGGATGATACCCACAGCTTTTTTATTTCCCATTATGCTATCACAGATGCTACACAAAAAAATGATTGAAAGAGGTACTATTTTGAAACTAACCACAAAAATCCTGCGAAACAGAAACTTTTCGCTACTTGTCGCAGGGAAATTCATGTCTATATTCGCCAATCAGGTACTTACGTTTTCTTTACCGCTCTATCTACTATACGCAACCGGGTCTCCCGCTTTATTCGGATCCGTTTTGGGTTTGTCTTTTCTCCCATTTATTGTAACGTCTCCAATTGCGGGCATTATGGCTGACCGGTATCAAAAGCAGCGAATCATGTTTTGGCTCGATGTGGCTGTTACGGCTATTGTCACAGTGTACATGATAATAAGTGGCATGTTCGCTACAGTCGCACCGATTGTGCTGATTAAACTCATTGCCCTAAATGCCATTCAAGGTATGTATACGCCCACATCACAAGCATGTGTTCCGTTTCTCGTACCGGAAGGCAAGCTCATTCGAGCCAATTCTATCCTTGAGACCGTAAATACATTGTCTAATATGGCGGCACCGCCTACGGCGGGTATTCTCCTTGCCGGATTTGGGTTATTCCCAATTCTGGTGGTCTGCGCAATATGCTTTGCAATTACAGCGGTTATGGATTTGCTGATCCGTGTTCCATACAAAAAACAACAGGCCAGCGGAAATGTCATGCAAATCATAACGAGCGATATGGCGCAAGCATTTCGTTTTGTATCGAAACATCCTACCTTGATAAAACTCGCTATTCTCATGTTTGTACTCTCAGCCCTTATCCCCGGGGTATTTAATGTGGGCGTTCCAGTGTTAGTCATTCAGCATTTGGGAATGGACGCCGTACACCTTGGAACAGGCCGAGCCATTGCATGGGTTGGCGGAATACTGGGCGGCATAATCGCCGGTTCATTGGGCGAAAAGCTCACGCTTAAAAGCATTCCGGTTACCTCGATCATGCTCGGCTTTTCGATCGTGCCAATTGGCTTTGCTGTTTGGATGGATATACCGTATTTTACAGCTTTCGCAATTATCGTTGCGTCAGATTTCGTTTCCGGATTGGCATTGATTTTATGGTCAATTCCAATTTGGGCTTATATACAGACGATCGTCCCGCCGGAACTGATTGGGAAAGTAATGTCCTTGTTTTCAGGTCTGCCCATGATCGCAATGGGATTGGGGTTACTTCTTTTTGGGATGCTATTTGAACGATTTTCCTTCGTGCCTTGGCACGTTATTTTTGTCACATCTTTTATTTGTTGTATCACGGTGTTGCTTTTGCGGAAACATTTTAATACAATCCAGCTAGTTGCCAACGCCACCTGAGTATAAACACCTGATCGAGAGGGGCGCAACATGCGCCCCTCTCGTCTGTTGCAACAGGAAATATTATTTTAGTTGACAAATCAAGAACATTATGTTATCCTAATGATATTATACTAATAAGAAAGTGTGGAATGACTGGTGAGTGTTCGTCAATAAGGGAATTGTTTGTGTCACAGGAGTGGGCTTTGCCTACTTATTTTTGTGTACCCAAATGCCTTATATGACGACCTGAGAAGTGTTCCCTTAACACATTCTTTTGTTTGTTCTGTAGCGCAGTGGGTCACTGCGCTTTTTTTGTTTGCCTAAATACTATTTTGATACACGCTTGCTTTATGAAAGGAGCAACATTTTGAAACAACATAGCACACCAACACTAAAATTGCTAAATAAAAACTTTATCGCACTGATGTTCAGTTATGCTTTTGCACTGCTAGGGTATTACTTACTCAATTTTGCATTGCCCATTTATATTTTATACGCCACCGGTTCGCCGGTTCTATTCGGGGGCGTTTCCGCACTCGCCCTATTGCCTATGGTTCTCATGTCACCCATCGGCGGACTTGTTGCAGACAGAGCCAACAAAAAGAAAATCATTGCGGTTTTACAGTTGTGCAACGCAGTACTCATCTTTCTGTTTATCTGGTTGAGCGGGCTATTATCCATCATTCCCATGATTATCATTCTGATGTTGGGAATCAGCGGTCTGGAAGGACTCGTATCCCCGGCGATTGATTCCGGTATGCCGCAAATTGTGCCGGAAGCTCAAATTGTAAGAGGAAGTGGTATGATGAGCGTTATGGGACAAGTACCGGAGTTTATCGCACCAATTGCCGCCGGGATGCTTCTCACCAATGTAGGGCTGCAACCCATTGTCATCATCAGCGGAATCTGCTACGTACTGGCTGCAATCATGGGTGCAGTGTTGAAAATCCCCCATGTGAAGCAAGGTACTTCCGGCGAGATTGTTGCTACGGTAAAGGCCGACGTGAATGTCACGGTTCACTTCTTACGCCATGAAAATCGGCAGATGCTTCGGGCTGCCTTAGCGTTGGCGGCACTGGGTTTGGTGATGTTTCCTATCATCCCCATTGGGATGCCCATCCTCTTGTACACAAACTTAGGATTTTCCAGCGAAATGCTGGGCTTTGCCATGGGGGGTGCCATCGGCGTGGGCGGAATCATCAGCGGTCTCATTGCAAGTGCCGTGGGGGACAAGTTGAAGATGAAAGACTGTCCGAAGCTGATCTTATTTGAATGCGCTTTGATGGTTCCCATCGGCCTTGTGTTTTTGCTGAACTTAGACCCCATGGTCTCTCTCTTCGTCATTACTATATCTATCATGCTGATTATGATCACCGCTTCCCTGCTGATGGTTCGCTTTTTCGGGTACATCCAAGTGGTGACCCCAGAGGGGATTATGGGCAAAGTGATCTCCATCATCACAGTCTTCACCATGTGGACTCACCCCATGGGTTTGTTTCTCTATGGCGTGATGTTTGAACGATTCCAAGGCGCACCGTGGGCAGTCATCTTCCTAGCGGCAGCGGCCTCTCTGGGGATTGCATTGTACGCGGCGCAGCATTTTCGGCGCATGGACACTTAAAGGAGGTTGAACTCATTGAATAATCATTATATTGCACTTGAATTTCATACCATCATAGAAAAACTGAAAGAACATGCCCTATCTCAACATGCAAAAGATGCACTTGCCACATTGTCTCCTTATCTGAATGAGGATATGTGTGTGCGTAAAATGGCAGAAACCACTTCTGCCAAAAACTTGCTGGATATGTTCGGCACACCACCCTTGCCGATCATGGACGGCTTAGACGAAATCATTACACTGGCAGGCGCAGACGGTATGCTGATTCCAGAACAGCTCCAAAGTGTTGCCCGATTTGCACAGTCCTGTAAACGTATGGTGACCTATTTAGCCAAGGGTAACACCTCGGAAGAAGCCGTTGCCATGTACGGGCATAGTATTGAGAGCTTGGCAGACCTACAGACGGAAATCGAATCGTGCATCAAAAACGGCGAGCTGTGTGACGACGCCAGCCCCAGCTTACGAAATATTCGCCGCAAAAAAGACCATGTAGAAACCCAGATCAAAGAAAAGCTAAACCACATCCTGAAAAGCCGCAAACAGTACCTAGCAGACGGGTATATCACCGTCCGGCAAGGCCGCCATGTATTGCCTGTGCAACGGAAGTATCAGGCACAGTTTGGCGGTACGGTAGTGGAGGCTTCAGGAAAAGGCTCTACCGTATTTATGGAGCCAACTGCCATCGCAAAATATCAAGAAGAACTAAGCGCACTGATTATCGAGGAAGATGCAGAGGAGCGGCGCATTCTCTACACGCTCACCGCTGCGGTTGTAGAGTACTCTCCACTACTGCGCCGCAACATGGAGGCGATGGAGATTTTAGATGTGCTATTCGCCAAAGCCAAACTAAGTACCAGCATGAAAGCGCACCCTGTGGAGATCGGCGGGGAGCGGAGGCTGGATATTCGGCAAGGCCGCCATCCGCTGTTGCCTCCCGATTCGTGCGTCCCTTTGGATTTCAAGATGGACGAGAACATAAGCGGTGTCATTATCACCGGCCCCAACACAGGCGGCAAAACCGTTGCGGTGAAAACAGTAGGCCTGCTCTCCCTTATGGCACAATGTGGACTTCACATTCCTTGCGCCCCGGGCAGCTATATTGCTATGCAGGATAGCTACTGGTGTGATATTGGGGACAGCCAAAACATTTCCCAAAATCTATCCACCTTTTCCGGGCATATGACAAATATCATCAGCATTTTGGAAACAGCCAGCCGTGACAGTCTTGTATTACTGGATGAACTGGGAAGCGGCACCGACCCTGCCGAGGGGATGGGGATCGCCGTAGCGGTGCTGGAAGAACTCAGACAGCGCGGTTGTATGTTCCTTGTTACAACCCACTACGCCCAAGTCAAGACCTATGCGGAGCAGTCGGGCGGCGTGAGGAGTGCACGGATGGCGTTTGACCGCGAAAACCTCCGTCCGCTCTACAAGCTGGAAATGGGAATGTCCGGGGAAAGTTGTGCGTTGCACATTGCCGAGCGTCTGGGGCTTGCGCCCCATCTTTTGGAACGGGCGCACCACGAGGTTTACGGTAGCCAAACGAATGATGGCGCACCGAAACAAGCAGCAATGAAAGCCCCTAAAAGTTGTCTTGTACGCACGCAAGCTGAAAAGGCAGTCACCGACTTTTCAGAAAAATTTAATATGGGCGACAGTGTAACCGTCCTGAAAACAGGGGAAACGGGTATCGTATATCGCCCAGCGAACGAACAGGGGGATGTGATTGTGCAGGTGAAGGGCGTAAAACACGCCATGAAACACAATCGGATCAAACTCAAGGTTCCAGCCGCAGAGTTGTATCCCCCAGACTACGATTTTTCCATTATCTTTGACACCGTAGAGAATAGAAAGGCTCGGCACCAGATGGGGAGAAAGTATGATCCCACAGCTCGCATCACCTATAGCGAAGATGAGTTTATAAAATAAGCATAGGCTAGGCTAACACCACATCCCCACTCTAGTAGCGTGATGGAGCGAAGTGGTGAAACCGCAAATAAAGAGAACCCCCTTTGAAACAAGGCCATTGCAAGCCTTATGTTCAAAGGGGATTCTTTATGCTTTGTCGCAGTCGCTCTTCTCTACCGAATATAGTTCGTATGCACCCGCCGCTCTTTCTCCGGCAGTGCAACACCAGCCTTCTCCCCCGCCTCAATACAACGGAGCAGCCACGCCATGTTCTTCCCCAAAGTCCGCATAATTTGCATCCCTTCCAAATCCTGCCGCACGTCATCGGGCGTAAAGCCGTGAACCATATTCCAGTATTGGCTGGACACAATGGGCATTTGGCTGATGGAGAGGTATTTATTGAGCTGGTCTAAGGCCGCAGTAGACCCGGCCCGTCTGCAACTGACCACCACCGCTCCCGGTTTGCCCCGGAATACGCGCATCCCGCAGGAGAAGAACAGGCGGTCTAAAAACGACGTAACCGCACCCCCAGCGGAGGCGTAGTGTACTGGGGAACCAATCACCAAAGCATCTGCATCCTGGGCCAACCCGGCAAACTCATTTACCTTGTCCTCCACAATGCACCGCTTTTCCTTCCCGCAATAACCACAGGCCCGGCACCCCTCAATGGGGTCTTGGCCCAATTGGAATATCCCTGTTTGAATCCCCGCCGCTTCAATTTCTCCCGCCACCTCTGTGAGAGCGGTATAGGTGCAGCCTGTTTGGTTGGGACTACCGTTGACTAACAGTACTTTCATAGTGTGGTCGCTCCTTTCAAAAACGTCTCCAATCGATCCATTCCTGCCTTGATATTCTCAATTGAGCTGGCATACGACAACCGTACAAAATTCGGCGTGCCGAACCCGCTGCATGGCACCACTGCTACTTGTGCGGTGTCCAAAAACACCATGGCGAAACTGTCGCCATCTGTGATTTCACGGCCACCTAGGGTTTTCCCTAACAATCCCGTCAGGTTCATCATTACATAAAACGCCCCCTGAGGCACGAGACAACTGACCCCGTCCATGGCGTTAATCCGCTTGCACATATAGTCCCGGCGCTCTTCAAAAGCTTCCTTCATCTCAAACACAGACCCCTGCGGCCCGGACAGGGCCTCTATGGCCGCAATCTGGGACATGGTGGCCGGTGAGCTGGTAGAGTGGCTCACATAGTTCGTCATGACTTTTGCAATCTCAGGGCTGGATGCGGTATACCCAATCCGCCAGCCGGTCATGGCGTAACTTTTTGACACGCCGTTGACTAAAATCGTCCGCTCTTTCACACGCTCACCCAGTGCCGCAACAGAGGTGAAGATGCCGTCATAGACCAGATGATAATAAATCTCGTCCGCCATGATATAAAGGTCATGTTCCACACAGACATCACACAACTCACGGAGTTCCGCCTCGGAATAGACCATCCCCGTAGGGTTTGACGGGTTATTTAATAAAAATAGCTTCGTATTGTCCGTCACGGCGGCTTGGAGTTGCTGTGGCGTAATCTTAAAGTCCTGCTCTTCCCCGGCGGACACCACCACCGGTGTGCCCCCCGCCATCTTTACGGCTTCTAAATACGTGACCCAATACGGCGCCGGGATAATCACCTCGTCCCCGGAATTGATGAGGGCCCGGAGTGTCAGGTACACGTTATGCTTGGCACCGCTGGCCACTACAATTTGGGTGGGTTCATAGTGTACGCCCATGTCCGCCTGTAACCGATCGGCAATGGCCCGGCGAAGCTCCATCATCCCCGCCGCCGGGGTGTACTTGGTTCGTCCGGTTTCAATGGCGTGGATACCTATTTGTTTGATATGTTCCGGCGTATCAAAGTCCGGCTCTCCTGCACCGAACCCGATGACATCCTTGCCGGCGGCCCGCATCTCTTTGGCTAAGCTATCCACCGCCAGAGTGGAGGATGCCACCACGTTTGATGCAATATTTGACAATTTTTTCATGTCTATTTCCCCTTTAACACCTTGGTTTTGCACCATTATATTCTGCCACTTGCAAATTTGCAAGCGTTTTGACGGAATTACCGTTAGAACCAGTTAAATTCTGGAGATTGTGCAAAATTTGACGAAAAGACTTTACACCAGAGGGGTTGCCTGATATAATCTTGTGATATGATGCACTAAAGTATGAGTACAATTTGGGAAAGGGTGACATGATGGAGGAGCAACGCTATGTGCTTGAACTACAGCATATCAGCAAAGAATACAGTGGCAACCCTGTATTGCAAGACGTTTCTCTCACTGTAAAGAAAGGGCAAATTTATGCCCTGATGGGGGAAAACGGTGCGGGAAAAAGTACCTTGATGAACATTTTGTTCGGTATGCCCGTAATCCATAGCACAGGCGGGTTTACGGGAACCATAAAAATTTCCGGGGAGGAGGTTAACTTCCTCTCACCGCATGATGCGATGGAGGCGGGTATTGGCATGGTGCACCAAGAATTCATGCTGATTCCCGGATTTACTATTGCAGAGAATATCAAAGTCGGGCGTGAGGACACGCTTCCGACCCTGCCTAGCCGTGTCTTTGGCCCGGACTTAGAACGGCTGAACCGGCCCAAGATGAACGCCGACGCCAGAGTGGCGCTGGACAACATCGGCTTGGATATCAGTGAAGAAACCAAAGTGGCGGGCCTGCCCGTGGGCTACATGCAGTTTGTCGAGATTGCCAGAGAGATTGACAAAAAAAACATCAAACTCTTAGTCTTTGACGAGCCCACCGCTGTGCTGACAGAGAGTGAGGCGGATCAACTGCTCAAAGTCATGCAGTCCTTGGCGGCAAAAGGGATTGCGATTATCTTTATCACCCACCGCCTATCTGAAGTCATGCAAGTGGCGGACTATATGACCGTCCTGCGGGACGGTGAGTTGGTGGCCTCGAAAGCCATCGCTGACACCAGTGCTGTTGAAATTGCAGAACTCATGGTGGGCCGTGCCATTGAGAAATTGGTAGACGACGACAAGAACACCAAGGTCTCCACAGAGCAAAACGAGGTGGCCTTATCTGTCAAAGACCTCTATGTGGATATGCCCGGCGAAACCGCTCGGGGCGTAACCTTTGAAGTCAAATCCGGTGAGATTTTCGGCATCGGCGGTTTGGCGGGCCAAGGCAAGGTCGGTATCCCCAACGGCTTGATGGGCATGTTCTCTTCCCATGGTGATGTTGAGATTTTCGGCGAGAAGCTAAACTTTACAAAACTGGGTAACGCCCTCTCGAAAGGTCTTGCGTTCGTATCAGAAGATCGGCGGGGCGTGGGTCTCTTATTGGAAGAGAGTATCGCCCATAACATCATGTTCGGTGCCATGACCACTAAGCGGGACTATCTATCCAACTTCGGGATTACAAAGCTACTTAGCGCTGGTCGCATGAATCGCCACGCCAAAGATATGATCAAGCTACTCGACATCCGTTGTGTGGGCGGCGGCCAACGTGTGGGTGCCTTGTCCGGCGGGAACCAGCAAAAAGTCTGTTTGGCGTCAGCCTTGACCATGAAGCCCCGTATTCTGGTCGTGTCTGAGCCGACCCGTGGG
Organism: Oscillospiraceae bacterium; assembly: GCA_009779845.1. GTDB lineage: Bacteria > Bacillota > Clostridia > Oscillospirales > Oscillospiraceae > WRAB01. The sequence continues at coordinate 46,187 of WRBE01000001.1, read as the reverse complement.
ATTGACATCGGGGCGAAAAAATTGATTATGGAATACTTGGCGCACCTGCGTCAGGAAGAAGGGCTCACGATTATCATGATTAGTAGTGAGCTTGCAGAACTCCGTAGTATTTGTGACCGCATCGCCATCGTATCTGATGGTAAAATCGAAGACATTCTCGCACCGGACGCATCGGACGCACAGTTTGGCCTTGCCATGAGTGCTGCGGCGCAGAATAGTGAGGTGAGTTAAGTATGGAACGTGCATTAGGTGCCCTGAAACAAGGGGCAAAAGACTTTGGCCTACCGCGGATTATTATTTTAGCCTTCTTCTTTATCTTGTTGCTGGCGGCGGCGTTGGTCGGCATGGATATTCCATGGCTGATTTCTGACGTGTTGCTCCGTTGGGGTATGTGGGGCATTTTGGTACTTGCTATGGTACCCAGTATTCGAAGCGGCATCGGGCCAAACTTTGGTGTGGCAATCGGCATCGCCGGCGGACTGTTAGGTGCCCTAGTCAGCATTGAACTCCGTTATTTCGGATTCCTCGGCACACTGGATCCTGACGGAATTACTTTTGGGTTGGTTTCCATCAGCCTTGCGGTTTTATTGGCACTTGCGTTTTCCTCTCTGCTGGGGATTCTATACGGGCTGTTGTTAAACCGGGTCAAAGGCAATGAGATGATTGTTTCTACCTATGTCGGGTTTTCCTTTGTTGCGCTGTTTAACATTTTGTGGCTGTTGCTCCCGTTTCGCAGCAGTACATCCATCTGGCCCATTGCCGGCCAAGGGCTTAGAACCACCATTAACTTAGTGGACGACTTTGGCCGGGTGCTCAATAATCTGTTTCGTGTTGAAATTGGTAATTTCATTATTCCCACCAGTCTGCTGCTTACGGTTTTACTCTTTTGTTTCGTCATTTGGGTATTTAACAAAAGCCGATACGGCATGGTTATGACAGCGGCAGGCTCGAACCCTGAATATGCCAAAGCTCGGGGCATCAACGTCAACCGGGCCCGGATCGTGGGCACAACCATCTCTACAGCCTTAGCAGGTGTGGGGATTGTAATGTTCTCGCAAGGTCTTGGCTTCCTACAGCTCTATAACGCCCCCATGTGGATGGGCTTTTCCAGTGTGGCCGCTGTGTTAATCGGCGGTGCCACCGTAAAACGGGCAGCCATTTTCAACGTGCTCTTGGGAACACTTTTGTTCCAAGGGATTCTAACCGTGGCGCTACCGGTCGCAAACGAACTTGTCCCTGAAGGGAACCTGTCTGAAATCTTGCGGCTCATCATCTCCAACGGTATTATTCTCTATGCACTGAGTAAAGCAAGAGGAGGTAGCAAATAATGGGTACAAATCTCGGAAAATTCCTATTCAAAAATAATGTCGCCATCTTATTTTTGCTGCTCTCAGTGGGTGCGTTTGCCGCTGCCAACGTCTCTCTCCCCTTCTTGTTTGAAGAGCTGTTCACTCGCTTTAGCCGGAACACCTTTATGGTGCTTAGTCTCTTAATCCCCGTTGTGGCGGGGTTAGGGCTCAACTTCGCTATCGTCATCGGCGCCATTGCGGCCCAGATTGCCATCTTCCTCACCGTCTTATGGGGCGGGGCTGGATTTGTGGGCGTCCTCATGGCTGTAGGTATGGCGGTACCGATGGCCATCCTGTTCGGTTTCTTGGTGGGGAAACTCTTCAACAGCATGAAGGGCACCGAGATGATTGGCGGTATGGTGGCCGGGTTCTTCTCGGACGGTCTGTACCAATTCCTGTTCCTGTTCGTACTCGGCGGTATTATTCCAATCGCCAACGACCAGCTCATGATTTCCACCGGCATCGGTGTCTTAAACGCCATCGTGCTAGAGAACTCGATCCACCACGGCCTTGACAACGTGGCGATGATTCACATTTTGGACTTTGCCTTCTTTGCATCTTTGGCCCTGTCGGCGATTATGCTGATTGTCCGTGGGGTAAAAAAGCAACCGTTAAACCTGAAGCAACCGGCCAAAGTCGTGTTGCCCTTAGCTGTACTCTACGCCTTGGGCTTCATCCCCGCCGTGGGACGGTTCTTATCCGCTGACCGGCTCATGCTGTTCTATGCGGTGATGATTGCCCTTGCGATCGTCGTGCTTTACTCTCTCTACCACATTATCCGGCGGAAAGAGTCCGAGAAGCCCACCCGCTTCATCCTCTACATTGTCGGGGCGGCGGTTGTATTCGGCCTCACTTATATTCCGGAACTAGAGAGAAGCCTCATGGTCGTCCGGCTGCCGGTTCTGACGTATATCGTCATTATCAGCCTCTGCCTTGGGATTAAGTGGTTCATGAACACCAAGCTGGGCCAAAACATGCGCACCGTCGGTCAAGACCGTGCCGTGGCGGCCTCCTCTGGGATTAACGTCAACCGGATTCGCATCATTGCTATGATTATGTCAACCAGCTTGGCCAGTATCGGACAGATCATTTCTCTCCAAAACATTGGCACCATGGCCACCTATGGCTCTCACCAGCAAGTGGCCCTGTTCTCTATCGCCGCACTGCTGGTCGGCGGTGCCTCAGTACAACGGGCTACGGTGAAACAGGCACTTTTGGGCGTGTTCTTGTTCCACACCCTATTCATCCTGTCCGCCAATGCCGGGCAAAGTTTGCTTGGGAACGCTCAAATTGGCGAGTACTTCCGCGTATTCGTGGCCTATGCGGTTATCGCAGTCGCCTTGGCAATGCACGCTTGGGTACGCAAGTCGAATAAGCAGGTGATTACACAAATTGACCCTAGAGTGGCGGCCACCGCCGCTAGTGCCGAAAGTAAGTAATTGAATGGAAAAGAAGCGCCGATGCACTGCAAGTGCATCGGCGCTTTTTGTTGCATCGGTTGTTCAGCTTATTTACAACGCCAGCCGATACACCGCAATAATATCCTCTTGTTCCAGCTTATGGAACATCCCAACGGGCGCAATTTGCTCTGCTATTTCTACAAACTTGGCATCGTCAATACCGACTTCACTGAGCCGCACGGGTAAATCCATTTGTTTGAAAAATGCCTCCAGCCGGCGAATCCCTTCTAACACAATAGCGTCCGGGTCTTCCATGGGCAAATCCACGTCAAATACCCGCTGGGCAAATTGGACGAACCGGGGCAGATGCGCTCGGTATACATATTTCATCCACGCCGGGAACATAATGGCCAGCCCCGCACCATGGGCGATACCGTAGTGGGCGGACAAGGGATGTTCTATCGCGTGAGAACCCCAATCCCCTTCCCTGCCCTTCCTGGTTCCCCGACCGACACCGAGGTAACCGCCGTGGGCAGAGCAACCGGCCCACATGAGGTTTGCTCGAATGTTGTAGTTGTCCGGGTCACGCTTCACCTGCGGCCCGAGGTAGAGAATGGAGCGCATAGCGGCCTCGCATAAGCGGTCGGTGAAGTCGGCGGCCTCGGTATCGGCAAAATACCGCTCTAACACATGGGCCAGCATATCCGCCACACCGTTTGCCGTCTCGGAAAAGGGCAATGTATACGTCAGTTCTGGGTTTAAGATTGCAAATTGGGGCCGTACCATGGGGCTTGAGCCGCCGCACTTCATCCAGCCGTCCTCGTTGGTGATAACGCTGTTATTGCTGGTCTCGCTCCCGGCGGCAGGGATGGTCAGCACCACACCGATAGGCAGTACGGTTTTGGGGGCAGCTTTCCTGTTTGCGCCAAAGAAATCCCAGACATCTCCGTCATAGGGTACGCCCATGGCGATGGCTTTGGCAGAATCAATGGCACTGCCGCCGCCCACTGCCAGTACACAATCCACACCCTCTCTGCGGCAGAGGGAAATCCCCTCCCGCACCAGACTAAGCCGTGGGTTCGGCTGTACCCCGCCCAGCTCTATAAAGTCTACACCGGCGGCTTGCAGGGCAGTAACCACCCTGTCGTACAGGCCAAACTTCTTGATGCTGCCTCCACCGTAGTGAAGCAGAACTTTTTTCCCCAGCTTGGCGGTTAGTTCCCCCACCTGCTGTTCCGTGCCTTTCCCGAACACGATCTCCGTGTAGTTATGATAGATAAAATTATCCATTGGCAAACGCTCCTTTGTTTGGTTTTTTATTGATTATAGTCGGCACCCTACCGATAACGCAAATCATCAAACAACAAATAATACCCCCAATGCTGAAACTCTTGCAACAGCTCTAACGTCTCTGACGCCAGTTCCGCGCGGTCGGACACCAACTCACCGTCGGCCTCCCGATAAAAATAGCGATTCATCACCGGCAAAACCGGGCGAAGCTTTATCATAAACCGGAAAAAGGGCGAAGCGGTCTCAAACCCCAACAGCTCCATGAGCATAGAGGGCAGAAAATGTAGGCTATAATTGTTCGCCACCGGGTCAATTGCAGCGTGTTCTAAGTTTTGCAGGATATCTGTCTGTTCCAGTGCCGCAGAGTTCGCCCAGATAAAATACGGCAACTCAAAAAAGGACATGAGGTTTTGCGCTGTGCCGCCCCGGCGGGCGATATCCATGGTGTTAAACAGCACGTTATTATTATGCAAAAACGGCATATGGTCACTAAAATACATCACAACCACAGGCGCATCTAAAGGCGAAACAAAGTCAATCAGCCGCCCCAGTTGTATATCGGAATCAATCACACCGGTGAAATAGTTCGTCAGTATATCAATCTCCTCTTCGGTCAGGTCTAAATCCGTGTGAAAAATCGCAGGTTGTAACATATCCGGGTCATAGGTGCGGATATACCCGCCATGGTTTTGTACCGTGGTGGTGAATTGGAACAGGGGCGTATCCGGTCGATGCTCTAAGTGGTACGCCAAGCGTTCTAACATCACGTCAAAAGCGGCCTCTTCCGAGATATAGGGCCCTTTGCTGTGGATGGCGCGATCCCAAGTGTCTTCTAAAAACTCAAACTCGTCAAAGCCCAGATGCCGCCATGCGTTGCGGCGATTGTAAAACCAGCCGTGCCACGGGTGCAGTCCTTGGGTGAAATAATCCAAGGCTGCAAACTGGCGCACGAGAGAGGGCACCCCCGCCCGGATATAGTCATAAGGCGAGTTTGTACCGGACAACAGCATGGGCGATATCCCCGTCAAGCCCGCAAACTCACTCCACGCAGTGCCGCCGCCGGACACGTCAACGGTCATGTGCCCCGCCACCACGGCCTCGTCAACAATCTGCTTGTACCGCTCTAAGGGGTCACGGAACCCTGTGAAATCAAAGGGGCCTTGCTCGCTGATATCGGAAAATGCCTCGCTCATAATCATGATGACATGAGGGCGGACAACGGTATCTGGAGCAATGGGTTCGGCTTGATTTTTCTCGTGCATCACGGCCCGGTCATAGCCCTCCGGCGTGCGGACAGCTAGGTTGGAGATATCATGGATAAAACTAAACACAAAACCGCGGCCGATGTACTCCATATCTTTGCCGCCATAGGGGTAAGAGAACCGACCGGGCATGTCCGGCACTGCGTATACGCCACGGAAGGCCAGCAGACTGCCCAATAGCAACACCACAAGCGGAATCACTTGCCCCAGCCACCTGAGCCGGGCCGGTTCCCACTTTTTCCACGCAATGACACACAGAAACGCAACCAGCAAGACGAATCCCACAGCAAAGAAAATATACTCCAGACTATACCCGGTGATAACGTGAAGCATTTCCCGCACAAGCCGGAAGTCTGCCGGGACAAACGGCTCCATACGGAACATAAGCTTGACCAGATTGACATACCCCATCAACAGCGCAATTGAGCCGCCCAACAGCACAGAAAATACCGCCCGCTTGGTGATGAAAAAGAGCACCAAATTCAGCACCAAAATCGGCAAAACGTTGAGTAGCAATAGCGTGGGCCGCACAAAAGATTGGCGCAGATAAAACCTAGTGACATCAAAATTAGGCGACAAAAACGCCAGCAAAAGCCAAATCAACAGAGAGGACAGCACCAACACAAGCCCCGCTTGCCATGGTTTGCATGTCCATTTTTTTGAAAAAAATCGCTTCATAATGCACCTCGCAATTAGGGGCAGTATAGCACAGTTTTGCAGTTAGGGCAAGCAATATGGTACAATGAAGACAGCCGACTGCATCCCGAAAACAACCACTTATCCAAAAACACATGCAAACCGGCACAGAACCCGCTATACTAACCCTACACTCGGCAAGGAGGTGGCGAGATGAAAATTCAAGTAACGCTAGACCCGACTTGTAAAGAGCCGGAGGTCACAATCCGTACCAGCGAGATGACGGAAGAAGTAGGCGAGATTGCCCAGCGGCTGTCCGTCTCCAACCAGCGGATGCTGGCCGGATTCACGGAGGACAGCGTGGAACTGCTGGATATCTCCGGGATTATCCGCATCTACACGGTGAACAAAAGCGTTGTGGCGGAGACATCCACAGGCACATACACGGTCAAAATGCGGCTGTATGAGCTGGAAGAGCGGCTGGATAAGACCCTGTTTGTCCGCATCAGCCACTCGGAAATCGTCAACTTGAAAGCGGTAGTGAATATAGACCTTAGCTTCACGGGCACCATCGCCATGACGCTGACGAATAACGCCACCGCTTATGTGTCCCGCCGGTATGTCAGTAAAATCAAGCAAGCATTAGGAATGTGAGGTGTCGATTATGAAAAAACGAGCACTCAAACGGGCCTTGTTGGGGCTTCCACTGGGCATCGCAATGGGACATGTGATTACAGTCATACTCTCCCTTGTCATAGGAGACGGCAGGTTTTACCCTGCGGTGCCTAGTCTCGCTGCACAACTTGGCAACGAACTGACTGCCGTTGTCGTCCAAACCGTGTTGTGCGGCATCCTCGGTGCCGTATCCGCTGGGATCTCTGTGGTCTGGGAGATGGACCAGTGGAGTATCGCCAAACAGACCGGGGTACATTTTTCGGCTCTGTCCCTTGTGTTTTTGCCCATTGCATATTTGAACCATTGGATGGAGCGGAGCGTGTGGGGTGTTATGAGCTATTTTCTGGTGTTTCTGGCTTTGTTCGTTGTGATTTGGGTGGTGAGTTATTTTATTTGGAAGCGGAAAATTGTGCAAATGAACGTACAGATAACCATCACCGACCCCACTACGGCATATACACAGAACAAAAACAAACTTGTTTTTGAGTTCGACAAACTCTACACCAACTACCCCGAAGCCGCACGAGCTGTTGCCGCATGTCTGGTGGACGGAGGCGCCAACTGTACCATCAAATCCCTCGGCACTGCCGAGGATGCTACCCTGCCGATTTTAGAGGTAAACGGTGTAGAGTATGAATTGCGGATTACACGCATGATGCAGGCGCAACGGATTGTGTTGAAGAGGGTGGATGCATCGTGATGACCGCCGCTGGCATTTCCCATGGTTCTCCCTTGGCGCACAAACATTCATGCACAGGCATAGAGCCTGTGCATGAGGGTTAAAGGCCGAACATGTCGGTTACGTTGTCTACCACATCGCCAACGGCACGGATGGTGTGGTGTTTGCATTTTTTGCGTTTACGCTTCCCAGAAGACATGGCCATACTGATAGTACAGCCCAGGGCAATACCGAGGCCGAGACCTTTTAGTAGCTCTGTGTTGTTCATGATTTTCTCCCTTGCGGTGTGGATTCTTCTGTAGTATACCCGCAAAACATGAAATCCTGCTTGTAAAATTTTTCAATTTGCTTTAATATGGAACCTATAGAATGGAGTGTGGCCCTATGATAATAGAACAAGTTCGTATCATTGACCCTTCCCGAAAGATAGATGACGTACGTGACCTCTACATAGACGGAGATCAATTCTCGGCTGGCCCTGTCGCTGGAGACACGGTGCGGATTGACGGACGAGGGCTGGTGGCGTTTCCCGGACTGATTGATATGCACGTCCATCTGCGGGATCCGGGGCTGACGTATAAAGAGGACATTTTGACCGGTACCGCCGCCGCTGCCGCCGGTGGTTTTACCACGGTGGCCTGTATGCCGAATACCAAACCCGTGTTGGATGTCCCGGCGCAGTTGGAGTACGTGACAGAGAAAGCGCGCACCGCCTCTGCCCGTGTGTTCCCGGTGGCGGCAGTGACGATAGGGCAGGAAGGTAAGGCACTGACAGACTTTACAACTCTCAAAGCGGCGGGTGCCGTGGCGTTCTCTGATGACGGTGTGCCGGTGGACAGCGCCGCCATGCTCCGGGAGGCCATGCGGCAGGCCCATGCCTTAGCCATCCCCATTATCAGCCATTGTGAAGATCGGGAAATGGTGCAAAATTTCGGTGTCAACGAGGGGGCCGTGTCCCATAAGCTGGGCCTCCCCGGTCGCCCGGCGGTGGCGGAAGCCATTCAGGTGGCGCGGGATATTCTGCTGGCCCAAGACACAGGGGCACATGTCCATATCGCCCATGTGAGTACTGCCCAGTCGGTAGAGCTTATCCGCCGCGCCAAGGCGGACGGGGTTTCGATTACGGCGGAAACCTGCCCCCAGTATTTCACCTTGACAGAGGATACGCTTTTGACCCGCGGCCCCTTGGCTCGGGTAAACCCGCCCCTGCGGACGGCGGCAGACCAAACGGCTATCATCGCCGGCCTGCAAGACGGCACCATCGATGCCATCGTCACCGACCATGCCCCCCACAGTGCAGCGGAGAAAACAGGTTCTATCACCGACACCATGAGCGGCATGATCGGACTGGAGACGGCGTTGGGACTGACCCTGACGGCACTTTACCACACAGGCAAGCTGGGCCTTATGGAGGTCGCCCGGCTCATGAGCACTGCCCAAGCCGAGATATTAGGGCTACCTTACGGCACTCTAGAACCCAGCAGTCCGGCGGATGTGACCATCTTTGCCCCGGATGAATCTTGGACAGTAGAGCCGGATAGCTTCTACTCCAAGGCCCGGAACACCCCCTTCGGCGGTATGACGCTACAGGGCAGAGTACGCTACACCATCTGCGGCGGCAAGCTGCAATACCAATACATCCCCTAGGAGGAAGCAACCATGTCCATAGACCGCTTACAGCAGCTTATCATCGAGAAGAAAAACCCCACCGTGGTAGGGCTTGACCCACGACCGGAGTATATCCCGCCCCATATTCTAGCGGAACACATGGCCCAAAAAGGCGAGACCCTAGAGGCCGCCGCAGATGCGTTCTACGCCTTTAACTGTGGCCTGATTGACACACTGGCCGATATCGTGCCCGCTGTAAAGCCCCAGTCGGCCTATTACGAACTCTTAGGCCCAGCAGGGGTTGTGGCACTGCATAACACTGTGGCTTATGCCAAGTCTAAGGGCCTTTATGTCATCTTAGACGGGAAGCGCAACGACATCGGCTCTACAGCCGCAGCCTATAGTGACGCCTATTTAGGCCGGGTGACAGTGGGCAACACCACGTACGCCCCCTTTGACGCCGACAGCCTCACGGTAAATGCGTACCTCGGCTCTGACGGGTTACGGCCCTTCTTGGAAACCTGCAAAACGTTTGACAAGTCCATTTTCGCCTTGGTCAAAACCTCCAACCCCTCTTCCGGGGAGTTGCAGGATTTGCGGATTGGAGACAGCACTCTCTACACTGTGGTGGGTGATCTGTTAGACCATTTAGGGCAAGACTCTATCGGTATATGCGGCTACTCCAACTTGGGCGCTGTTGTGGGTGCCACCTATCCTGCGGAGGCCAAAGCCCTACGGGAGCGGTTGCCCCATACCTTTTTCCTCGTTCCCGGCTACGGCGCACAAGGCGGCGGTGCCGCTGACGTGGCCCCGTGCTTTGCCGAAGGCGGCAGAGGTGCTGTGGTCAACTCTTCCCGCGCCATTATGTGTGCTTGGAAAAAAACCACAACAGGAGATGGCTCGGATTATCAAGAGGCCGCACGGGCAGAAGCAGTACGGATGCAACAGGATATTGCCGGGGTTGTTGGGGTTTGATAATGGTTTTTGCCTTTGACAACTCTTAGCGAAGCTCTCTTTTTTATGCGCAGGTTTGCAAAAATAACAGGGTACATCCTGAATAAATCATCAGCCCCCGCTCGTTTTACGAGCGGGGGCTGATGATTTATATCAAATCTCTATCCAAAAATCCGCGAAAAGAAATTTCCGATGGCACTTCCGATGTTCGAGAAGAATCCTGCCACACTCCCAAAGAAGCCAGAGGCGGTTTCGCCGATCCCGGCTAGGCGCTCCCAGTTGCGGGCGATGGACTCTATCGTGCCTTGCAGGGCGCCTAGGTCTAGGTTTTGCAGGTTCCGCGCCAAGCGTAGGATTTGCTCAACCTGATCGGCAGTCAGGTCAATATTGAACTCAATTGCCAAACGGCGAATCTCGTCCCGCACCTCATTGTCGTTCATGTGACGAATCTCGTCCAAGATCAATTTCAGCTCATTCATGAGGGCCGCAATGTCCTCACTGTCGCCCAGTTGCTCGGCAATCTGGCCTGTGACAACGGCCTCTTCCACGGCGGTAAGCTTCGCCTCTTCCGGGAGGGTCTCGCCGGAGATGTCCTCAAAGGCGATATAAATCCCGGTCAGGGCCGCTGTTCCTGATACGGGTACAGGGGCAGTGATAATCACACGGGCATCTGTAATTCCGGCAGTGACAAGGGCATTGGTGTAAATTTCCTCTGTAAGCCAGTTGATGTTGCTCACAGAGATGTCTAGACCGCTGCCCGGTGGCAGGGTCATGATATAGATGGAACTGATGCTCCGCGTACCGATGACGCTGTCGGATACAAAGCCTTGTAGGTAGGCCCGCTCTTGCTCAATGGTCACAGTCATCTCTGGCACATGCCCCGGTGCAAGGCCGAAAGTGTTCAGCACCTGTGCCCGTTGTTCTGCGTTTAAGTCGGCTCCTAAGACAACCCGTTGTTCTCCGACCTCTACTGCGGCTGCGTGTGTGCCAAGCCCCGCTAAAAGGGCAAAGACAAGCAGAACGCTGATGATTCGTTTCATGTTCATGGTTTGATTCCTTTCTCCGTTTGACAATGTATTGTACTTGGGTTTCATCAAGACATTATACAGAAAGTTTGTCCATAACGCAACCGTTTAAAGGCTAGACGAGCCGTTTTCCAAAAAGTTCCGCCCATTTGGCGAAAACATACTTCTCTCTCGAAAAAATGGAACGGGACAACATGGCGGTGAATAAGGTATAGTTGACTAATCATAATTAAAAATCCCGATTGAGGCGGTGTCTGTATGATCATATCAGCTCTATTCCTTCTGCTCATGGGCGGTGCTGTATTAACCCTTCGCCTAGGCGGAGATATCGGCGGCTCGTTCCCACGGCCACTATGCCCGGAGGAAGAAAAACGCTATATCGACCGCTTGGTCAAAGGTGATTTAGAGGCTAGGAACAAGCTGATTGAACACAACCTCCGCTTGGTGGCCCATATTATGAATATGATTGCCTACGAAAGCACAGTTTTTTTAACAAGAAAACACTGTAGTCAATGCCAAATGAATATATACTGTAGAGTATGAATACACGGTGCATCTCGCTTCTTCAGGCAGAAAACAACTATATAAATTGTGCTTTCATAGCCGTTGCGGACAGTAAAACACCTACGTTCTTTTGACAGGCCGGATCAGTTGGCGCAAGAAGCGCCGACTGACTTTTTGTTTTATGTCACCTAAAAAGAAAGCTTTTACATTAAAAAATATTGAAATTTTAAATACCTGTTAATGTCTATTTGCAAGTATTGACAATGAACTAAAAATATGATATTCTGCAATAAGATTTTTTAGAAAAGCGTAAAAAATCAATATGAAACGGAATATTATATTGCAAATCAAGAAATAACAAAAGAAGGAGAACGTACCATGCAACTGCTACATCAGAACAACAAAGGAGCGGTGAGAGCTGTCTGTTTGCTATTGGCACTATTCATGCTCTTCACGTCTGTCCCGGGGGGGGCGTTCGCCGTCGACCAAAATGGGGATGGCGCACATGAGGCAATAGCGGCGGAACAGACGGAACCATTATCTGCTGCAACCATCGTAGCGGCAGAGCCACGGTCTGGAGCGGTACATAATGTGAATAGCGGAAACATTGTGCAGTTTCTGAGCGGAGATTTGGGAGAAAATAGCGACACATTTATTCTCCAAGAAAACATCAACATCCCCGCAACAGCGCACACGGGCCGACCGGGAACGTTTACGGGCATGTTTTTTGGAAACAATCATACCATCACAGGTCTGCGTCTCCAGAATGCGCCCCATGCGCCAACAAACCTTGGCTTTCTTCAACATGCGGGTCCGGGCGCAGTGATCTGGAACGTGACCTTTGTCGCACCCAGCATCCAAGACGCACCGCATACGGACGGTTGGGCCGCCGCCACATTCTCGGCGGGTCTCATTATCGGCAGCGTGACGCCGGGTACTCAAGGGGTGCTCATTGAGGGTGTCACTATTACAGACAATGCCGCTGTTAATCTGGGCGCACCCACTGGCGGGGCCGTTAACCAGAACAAGCGGGCAGGCGGCTTGGTCGGCCGCGTGGAGGCTGGTGCTACACTCAACATCGTGGACGTGGATGTAACGGTGGATATTCACTTACAAAACGGCGGTGCGGACAACTTTGGCGGCGGTCTGGTTGGCGAAAACAACGGCAACCTGAACATCACTGCATATGGTAGAACATATAATCGTGCGCATGTCCGGGTACGTAACACTGGCGGCACTCCGTTTGCAAATGCGGGCGGTATTGTAGGCCGCAGTACCGGCGGCAACGTGGTGATTGAAAACACCACTGTGAGCACAACAACCGGCGGTATCGTGGGCAGCAGCCACGCCGGCGGTGCCATCGGCCACACAGCGGCAGGCGGCAGCACGATTATCAGAGATGTCACCAACACAGCCCCTGTGACTACCACGACGGCAGGGGATTTGGGCGGGATAATTGGCCTTGCGGCCAACTCCACAAGACTGTATAGCGTGGCAAACCAAGCACTGATGAACACCACGGGCAGCGGCGGCAGAAACGTGGGCGGCCTAATTGGTCGTTCCAGCGGCACGGTGGACATCAGCATCGGCCACAACGCCGGGGAAGTCAGAAATTCAATCGGCGCAGCGGGTACGCTGGGGGGCTTAATCGGTCGCTCAGAAAACACCGCAAGGCTAGATAATGTAGCAAACCGTGCTCTGGTCGTAGCCAGCAATGCCGGTACAAAAAATGTAGGCGGTCTGATCGGACATTCCACTGGTGTGGTGGAGATCACCCTGGGTCATAACACCGGAATCGTCAGAACCACTTCCGGCGCCGCAGGCGACATTGGCGGAATGGTCGGTCTACTAGCCGGCCCTGGGGGCACCAATTCAAGGCTACATGACGTGGAAAACCGCGGCCAGATAGAAGCCAGCGGTGCTGGCACAAAAAATGTGGGCGGTCTGATTGGCCGTTCTACCGGCCCGACAGAAATCACCATCGGCCGCAACTATGCGGAAATCCGCCATTCGGCGAATGACCTTGGCCGTCTGGGCGGCTTAGTCGGGCACTCTCACAACAGAATGTTGATTACCGATGGGTTTAACAGCGGTTTGATTCACAGGAACAATACAGGTACAGCGGCTTCATCGCAAAATACCGGCGTCCGCGGCGGCGGTATCATTGGCCGTGCCGAACACCCAGCGGCAGCGGCAAACCAGCAGATTATTTTGACCAACGTCGTTAACGAAGGGGCCATCCGATCCACTGGCGATGCCCGCCGGATGCACACGGCGGGTGGTATCATTGCGCATGTGCTCGGCGGAAACAACGCCGGTTCCGTCACACGTATCACCAATGCGACAAACTATGGTGCCGTGCGGGCTTCACAGGTGGGCGGCGGCATGATCGGTTTGATTCAAACCACACCGCGGGTCACCATTCACGGCGGCAGCATCAACTACGGCTATATCCGCGGTGCCGACAGCGGCAGTATTGCGCGCCGAAATTCTAGCGTTGGCGGTCTTGTGGGTGATAACAATGGGGCCAATACCCTGATTGAGCAAGCCGGTAACTTTGGCCGGGTTTGGACACATCACAGAGCCGCTCAGTCGAGTAGTTCCGCCCGGGGCGGTGCAGGCGGTATTGTCGGCCGTCACCGAACTGGCCCGATTACGATCCGAGAGACGTTTAACGCAGGATTCATTTCCTCCCAAGGAACCGCCGGAAGCTGGCATGTGGGCGGATTCATCGGCCGCCAACAGGCGGGCGGACTCATAGAAGACTTCTACAACATCGGGTCTGTTAGAACGAATACTGCAAACCGAGGCAGTGGCATTGTCGGTCGCCGTGACGCCGGCAGTATGACAATCCGCAACGGGTATGTGGCGGCAACCCATACAGGCGTTGCGGTAGCAAGACAAGCCACCGCTCAAAACGCTGCGGTGAGTTCCTTTGCGTTCTCAAACGTCTATGTCGTCAATACCATGGGGGCATTTGGAACAGGTGCCTCTGTCAATCGTGACCGATTACAGGCCCACAGAGGCGGTATTACCGTTATGGGCTCAGATGCTTTGGCATTGGGCGTACTGCCCGGTCTCAACCGTGGCCCGTGGAGAGTCGGGATTCAGCACCTTACAGAAGATCAAAGCACCCTACCCTATTTTGCGTGGCAGGCAGAGCGGGCCGGTGCCGCCCCGGGCGCATCATACCCGCAGTTTTTCAATGTATTGGCCTCCAACGTGGCCCCGGACTTCCACACATTATACATGCCGACAACAGCGGGCTCTGTTACCGTTGCTTATAGCGGCGTGCAACGCCCGGACACCACGCGGCTCTTCAATGTCCACCAGACGTTTGCCCATGGCACCAGCGGGAACCTCGGCCACCGCCTTATTTCACACACAGGCGGCAATGGCCAAGAAACCGTCACCACCTTTGCAAACCCCCGCAGACTTACCGCTGGACTTTTGACCACCACGGGTGTCGTTGGCTTCGGCGTGGAAGCGGATTCGGATGTATTCGTGATTGAGGTTGTAGATGCTGACTGTCCGAACAACTCAATCATCGGTCATGCATCCATTACGTTCCCTGCGGTTCCAAATACCATAGTAAACGACGGCGGCATCCTTGTTGCACGTATGGCCTATATCGTGCCGAACATCCAGACTGTCAGCGTAACGGCACTGGGCTATCTGCCGCAAACCAATGTACAAATCACACAAGCGGACTATGACAGCCGCACCATGCAGATTGCAATGCAACGAACACCCATCGACAGACAGATTAACATTGTCGTGCGTGATGGTAGCTCTGAAGCAGATACACCACCGAATATTACAGATCATACGACCCTGCTCCACCGCGGGGTGCAGCACAATACCCGAGGCGGCACAGGCAACACCAGACACTTTGTTTTTGCTGCAAACACAGTCACCTTCGGCGATGCGATGGAAGCCGGTGCAGTTGGATTTGAGTGGCTGGAGCTTGCCTTCACAGCAAATCTGTTCGATGAGATTACCGGTGGCACAGGGGCATTGTGGGCTACTATTTTCTTAGAGGATATTCGGATACCAAACGGAGCCCAAGTCCATATCGTAGAAGAAGTTTATCATGCGGAAACGGGTGAAATCGAGTTGGTTCCCATTCCGAACACGACATTTCATGCGTTCCATCCGCCTCCGCCTGAGCGGTTCCCGGCCAACTTAAACTGGACAGGCACGAACCCACTCCTGTTAAACAATGCGACCACACTGACTATCTTAGAGGTCGGCGCACCGGGCTTTCTCTCTAGAGAGGTGATTGCAGGGGATTACTTTGAAGATGCCGTTGAGGCAGACCCAGAAGAAGGGACTGCGGCAACTCCGGCCAGAATCTTCATCGTATTAGAACGCGAGATCAGATTTGACGTCCATGTGGTCGAAGCATTTACACAGCCGAACGGCCAACCCGGCTATCGCCCGATTCCCCATGCCGCATTGTTTGACAACGCCGAGGAAGAAATCCCGGGCGCCAGTGGTATCTTTACAGGTGTCGTAGCGGTAGCAGGAGACAAGCTCCGTGCCACGGCGGCCCGGTTCGGGGAAAATACCCACACCGTAAGCCCGGACGATACAGGTGAAACGGTTCAAATCGCACTGGCCCGAAGCACTCCCGCACCGGGTGTCATCAGTGGCTTTGTCCGCCGCGCCGATGACCGCACCACCGTAATCCCCGGTGCAACAGTAACACTAATTAACAACGCCGGCGAAGTGGCCGCTACCGTAACCGCAGACGCAACCGGATTCTTCCAGTTCCCGGCCCGTTCTGTGCCGGCACACGGGGCCATTTACCGTGTCATTGCCAACGCAAATACATTCCTAGCCAGCGTGGCGGAAGTTGACCCAATTCTTCTGACTCCCGCCGCCGGTGTGGTCGCCGATGTGTATCTGGACAGACCGGATCCGGGCGCACCGAACGATGTGTATCGTGTCTTTATCAATGTCATCGGCGCACCCGCTGGTCAAGAGGAACATGTCGCCGTCACCTTTAACGGTAACACTGTCGCCAGAGACGGTACGTTGTGGGTTGCAACCTTAAACGCACCCACTGCCGGAGAAGCCCATGCGACCTTGACAGGCTTCATCCCGGCCAGCTATTCCGTGACATCACAGCAATTTGCCGACAGGGGCTTTGTATTCGTGAACTTGGTTTTGGGCGGAGAAGTATTACCGGGTGCCCCTGGCCCCATCCGGGGTCATGTCTTTATGGCAGGCACCACCATACCGATTCCCCACGCATCTGTGATGGTCGTGGATGCGGTGGGCACTGTGACAAGGCTACGTGTGGATGCAGGCGGCTTCTTTGAAACCGAACCAATGGCACCTGGTGCTTACATGGTGATGGCCTCTGCCAGTGGATTTGCGCCAAATGTATCGGCAGTAAACCCGGCAGTGGTAGCAGACAGCAGCGGTGTTACAGCAAACGTGTTCCTAGAGTCAGGCGACCTAGAGCGGCCCTTTATGATGGCTGTAACGGTGGTTGACACACTGGATCAGCCGATTCCGACCGCCACGGTGCAGTTTAATGGGCAGGCGCTTACCAGAACAGGCAACAACTGGTTCTATCGGCTGCCACTGGCCATCGCAGGTACCGTCATTGCCGAAGCAGAAGGATTTAGAAGAAACAGTGTAGCCGTCACCCAAGCGGACTTTATCGAAAGCATTGCCTTTGTGACGGTACGGCTTGAGCAGGATATCTATCAAACGCACTTGGCCTACATGGTCGGGGATAACCTCGGCAACTTCAGACCGAGAGGTCAAATCACCAGAGCCGAGGTAGCCACAATTCTGGCACGAACCATGGTGTCGGGATACTCCCCCACAGCGTCGGTACCGGATATTCGTGGTAGATTCAGCGATGTCAA
Source organism: Oscillospiraceae bacterium (assembly GCA_009779845.1). Lineage (GTDB taxonomy): Bacteria > Bacillota > Clostridia > Oscillospirales > Oscillospiraceae > WRAB01. The sequence goes on along the minus strand of WRBE01000001.1, from coordinate 28,920 downwards.
TGAGAATCAATGGTTCTATCGCTATGTGGCGTGGGCTTATACAGCGGGTCTGATCCAAGGTACTGATGACGGCAGGTTCTTGCCTAACGAATGGATTACCAGAGAGCAACTGGCGGCAATGGTTGCACGAACCGACACAGTTCGCACAGCCAGCGGGTTCGGCTTTGTGGATCAAGGCGACATCAGCCTCTGGGCAAGAAACTATGTGTACACTGTGAATTACCTAGGCTGGATGCACGGTGTGGGCGGCAATCGATTCAACCCGCGGGGCGACACCTCCCGTGCGGAAATGGCGACAGCCGTCAACCGTATCTTGGGCAGAAGTGACATAAGTGCCACAAGTATTGCAGGCGTACTAGATGACATCCATTTCTTCCCGGACGTATTCGAGCACGAATGGTTCTACCTCCAAGTTATCGAGGCCACCAACAGCCATCGCCTGATGAGAATGGAAAACGGCATGGAAATCTGGCTTGAGATTCTGGATATCAGTATTACCTAACATACGCAGTATGCAGCAAAGTAAGTAACAACATAAGCGATAAGCAACCCCGCACCTATGCAGGTGCGGGGTTGTTTACCGTTTACGGTTTCTCTCTCTTCCCAGTAGCATCACGCATAGGATAAGCTTATCTAGCAATAGAGTGATTATATAGTCGAAGCACTTGGCAAGGAGGCAAACAAGATGACAACAACCAATAAAGATATTATTGCCGTGCTCCTCAAACGCGTATTTGAAAAGGGCTATATTTCCGAGGCAACCTATTATAGTGCGCTAGAGCGCCTCCGATCTATTTGACGATACAACAACATGATAGAAGAGAGGCACTCAGGGCATGGATATACGAAGAATTCGGGAAACGCTACATCATGGGCAGACAATCTACACCCTGCCTATGCGTGTCACGTTTTATGCGCGTGTCTCGACAGATAAGTACGAACAATCAAGTAGCCTAGAGAATCAAGTTGACTATTTTACGGACTTGATAACACGAAATGACTGTTGGACATACATCGATGGCTATATAGACGAGGGGATTAGCGGAACGAGCACATTGAAGCGCAACCGCTTTAATCGCATGATTGAGGATGCGAAAGCTGACCGATTTGATTTTATCATTACGAAAGAGATATCACGCTTTTCGCGCAATACGCTAGATTCCATTCGCTATACACAGGAATTGTTAAGCATGGGTGTAGGTGTGTTGTTTCAAAACGATAATATCAACACCTTAGACCCCGACAGTGAGTTTCGCCTGATTGTCATGGCCGGTGTTGCCCAGGATGAAGTACGCAAATTATCGGAACGTCTGAAATTCGGGTTTCAGCAATCCATCAAAAATGGGCGGGTGCTAGGGAATGACCGCATTTATGGATACAATAAAAAGGATTGTAAGCTGACAATCCACGAGGAAGAAGCGGAGATCGTTCGAGCGATATTTGATCTATATGTGAATCAGCGCATGGGGCTCAGGCGGCTCTCCCAACACTTATATGACACCAAGGGAATTACAAGTAGAACAGGGAATCCGTTTAATACCACTACGATAAAGAACATGATTCTAAACCCGAAATATAAGGGGTACTACTGTGGCAATAGAACGAAGTCTATTGACTATAAAACCAAAAAAAGTATCCCACTAGACGAGAGCGAATGGATCGTTTATCGGGACGAGAATATTCCCGCAATTGTAAGCGAAGAGATTTGGGATAGCGCAAATGCGCTCATCAAACGCCGTGGTGCCGCACTCCGCCAAAGCGGTGCAGAGTATCATAATATTTACACGTACAGCGGGAAGCTTGTCTGCGCCGAACACGGAACCTCTTTTCACCGTCAGGCACTGAAATCCCAAAAGGGCGAGAAAGAGATATGGCAATGTAAGACATATCGCACACGAGGGCTTGCCGGGTGTTCTGCGCCGCAACCCCGGAGCGAAGAGCTAGATGTTGTCATGGCGGCGATTTTCGATAGAATCCACCAAGATAAAGGCGGATATATTGAGCAGACGCTGGCCCTAATCCGAAGTGCGCCAGACAAAACGAACTACTGCGCTGAAATGAAAAAGTTGGAAAGCGAAATAGAAGCCCTTCTCAAGAAAAAGGATAAGCTACTTGAGTTGAGCATGGAAGAACTGATAAGCAATCATGAGTTTCAGGTACGCAACGAAGCTTTTAACAAACAGATTGTATTACTCGAGGATAACATGCAATGTCTCGAAAAAGAGCAGAAAAAAAGCCAAAGCCTTATGGAGCATTTGCTTAAAGTGAAACAAGCACTGGAACAAGAGTTCGACTTCCAAACGGGAATCAATTCCGAGCTCGTGACTCAGATATTGGATAAAATTGAAGTGTTCAACACAGGCAATCGGAATAACGTGCGCCTCAATGTCCACTTAAAGCCCGGCGGAATTATCCTCGCAATCTACGACAAGAAAAAGCACCACCTGCCCGGCTTGGAAGATGTATCCTTACGTAATACATGTTTAAAAAATATTACACCCAATCCTCTGACCAAGCCGACCTGATCTCTATTGGTACAATTGGGCTGATTAAGGGAATCAGCACCTATAAGCCAGACCGGGGTGTGAAGTTGGCCACGTATGCTTCGCGCTGCGTGGAAAATATGACTCTCACATGTTGGAAAGTAATGTGGCGAAAATGTTCGGCAACTTAAAAGACGTAATCCCTATGACAATAATTATTAAAACGCATACAGTAAGAAAGGTAAAACCTATTGATAAAAACAGCACATTAGGGGAACAAATTAAATACTATCGTAGGCTTGCAGATATAGAACAAACCGAGTTAGCCCAAAGAATAGGTTGTTGCAGATATACCATAGGAAGTATTGAAAATTATAAATCAAAATTTATTGATGTTGATTTAATAAAAAGGGTGCTTGATGAATTGGAAATAAAGGATAAAGTCAAAATTAATGATGACTATATCAAATTTTTGTTGGACAATCCTAGTGAGACAATAACTAATTTTAGGAAAGAGCGAAGTTTAACAAGAAAAGAGCTTGCAGATATGGTGGGTGTGTATATATCATCAATAAGGGCATGGGAGCTTGGGATAACTACTATAACAAGAAAAAAGTTTGATATATTAAAACGATGTATGAGTTAAAATGCTCATACATCGTTTTCCTTCTCTTTTATATGCTCTAATGCCATATTTAGCAGTTTTTCTTTTGTAATGTCATTTGTATGTAGCCCTCTTATTTTTTCAATTAACAGGGTCGCATGAAAATCAGCGATTCTATTTTCAAGCTCGATTTTATCCTCCTCTAGCTCTGGGAGGTTCACAAAAACTTTCATGTTAAATTGTATTCGGGTGGGGTGGGTAAGATGATTATTTGTTTTATTATAGTTATAAGAGGTTGAAATTCAAAATCTTTTACGATATCATAAATTGAAAATCTAAATATGATTGTGAGGTGCTTCGTAGTATGGAAAATGAAAAGAAAATAACGCTACCAAAAGAACTGCAAATTAAAATGCTCAAATTTTTTCTAAAGACTTCAATTCCGAGAAAAATGAGAGAGGAAAAGAAACAGAGAGAGCAAGAAAATCAAGCTCATATTCAAAAAGAACAATCGTAGTATTTTTAAAGTGTAATAAATTGAAATCACCCGCATAAAATAAAAAAGCACAGTCACAAAATGCGACCGCACAAGTGCAAAAGTCTTAAAGTTCCTAACTTTACGACAAAAACCCCGCAATCCTTTTATTTTTAAGGAGTGCGGGGTTTCATGTTAAAATCCTAAGCTAAATGATAAGGAAATGGGGGATTTCCCATGTATATTACAATCTATTCTATGGTGAATAAATCATTAGGCGTACATTTAAGAATTTTGCATAACTTTTCTATTGTTTCTAGTTGTAGAGCAACAGCATGATTATCGCAAAGCCTATTAACCGTCTCATAATTGGATTCCATATTTTTTACAAGCCAATATCTTGTTTGCCTCTTGCTATCTAGCAACTGTTGAACATTTAGTTTAATCACTCACATCACCCTAATAAATTCTACCGCAAATAAAGGAACAAAATAATTAAGATGTACATATAGTAAAGATGTGTCTTGACTATATAAATGATATGTTGTATACTCCGCATAAGGGAATAACGTATGCTTCGAGAGGATAACAGACATATTGACAACATGATGATTTTTCTGTATAGTTTTGTCAAATTGAAGTGTACGCTAAAGTCCTAAATTTAGAAACATTAAGACTTTTTACCCAATATATCACAAATTTTTAAAAGGAGGAAAATTGTTTTATGAAATCAAAGAAAATAATATTGATAGCGATTGCTATTTTAGTTGTTATTTGCCTTGTTTTGGCAGGGTTTATTTTAAGTTTTAGAGGTAGCCAAAGAGAACTTAGCGAGGCAGAGCAACTTGTAGACAACTTCCTTAGAGCATATCACGAGAAAGACCCAAGAGCAGGAATGTTTCTTACAACATCTGTTTTTGATGACTCAGATATGACTTATGATGGAGTACAGGGACATCTAGCTGAAACTTTGACACACACAATTATCGGTGAACGTGTGGATGAAAATGATCCTCAAACTATATGGATTGATGTAGAGGTTGACAACATAGACTTGGCGGAGATTTTGAGGGGAATAGAAAATATAGAAGAAACAAATCCCAACAGAATTTTAGACAGCATAGAAGAATATGTTAATTCTCCGAACGCACCACGAAGAACGTTCCAAGCATCTGTAATAGTAAGAGTATATCCAGTAGGAATGAGAATTCAAATGAATGCTGAATTATCGGATGCCTTATTAGGCGGATTTCCCTCATATATTTCTGAGGGACTTGGACTATAGGAGGAAATATTAAATGTTGAAAAGAATTACTAGCTTTCTTGTTGCTTTACTTATGCTTTTCACTGTTTTGCCTGTTATCGGGGCTAATGCTGTTGCTGATTATGATAAGGTAGGATATATAGCTGTTCGGATTATGCCAGAAGGTGATATATCCTATCATAAAGCATTTTTAAGAGGAGAGCGAATTTATTTTTCTGCAAATGATATTGGTTTGATAGCAGGGTACACAGTTATAGATGATGGACTTGGGGCGGTTTTTAGCCGTGAAAATGACAATAAAACAATGGTTTTTTATTGGGATGGACAAGCAGATACAATGGGGCATAGTTATGAATTTAACACCATTAGTGCAGATGAAGAATTGTATTTTGACATTGAAAAAATGCTATATTTACTTCACGCACAATGGGTTGTTGAGGACAATCAGTTAGTTGTACAGCCTATGGGTGAGAACATATTTGAATTTTGGCGAGATAATTGGGAATACATAAACTCAACAGGCGTAACAATTGAAGATTTATTGCTAAATGGTGAAAGTATATGGGGCTTTGCAATACGCACAACTCTTTCCTCGCTTTTTACGGATATGTGTGCAAGGATATTTTATGCGCCAGCAAGGATAAGAGCGGATTATCAAGAAGCTCTTTTCTTGTTATTACAAGAAGATACTGATTTTTTTGTTGATGATGTAGTTAATGCAATTGATAATATTTTAGAAAATAGAGGCTTCAAAGAGATAGAGAGTAGTTGGGATGCAATATATTATATAGCAGGGCTACCAAAAAATATTAGTGAGTTAGCAAGTGGATATAATGAGTTTGTGGATATATTTGCCCCATCTTTACGGTTCAATGCGTGGAACGATATTATTAGCATAGATTCTGGCATACTTGAAAGTATTACAGAGGCAATGGAACCGATTCAAGGAATACGTGATTTATATAAGATGTTATCAAATATAGTTGAGGTTTATACCCGTTCACAAAACTGGGGAGAGGATTTTATTGAGTATATAACATTACTTAGTCGGATTTGTGCAACAAGATATGGTACAAATGGCGGGCATATTAGAGCGGCGGCACAAGCTCTATTAAATGAGAAGGCTGACCCTATGAGGGCGGCTATGACACAAGCTGGTTGGGAGTTTTTGGATGCAGTTTTATTTCATGATAAAACACTTACCGGCAAGTTTCGGAATGTCGCTTCTGGTGTAATGGCTATACTACGGACTTCGCCAGAGATAAATACGCAAATAGAAACTGCTTCTAAGCAGTACACAATTAACCGATTGATTCATGTTGAGCAAATTGCAAGAATGGAGAGTGCAGACCACTATTTACGATATGGCCACTTTATACATAATAGAGAGTTATTAGAGTTACTCTTTTCAAGCCCCTCTTTAGGTGCTTCTCGAATGCGTGAAAGGATTAGAGAAAACAGTATACAAGTAGATGAGCGAGCCATAAGAGATATGCGTTCTTCTATGATGTTGCATTTACGGACTACTTTGAGAAACAGATATTTTATGTATCAATTCTATACAAATCCAAGTGTAAATAGCAATATTGATAGAGATGTGGTACTGGAAATGCGACAAAATGTATACAGTACATACGCCTTGCTAATAGAGTTAATGAACACAGAGCAGTTTGACAACGTGTTAGTTTTGGGTAGTGATTTTAGAAATCTGCACAGTAATGAGTGGGGCAGAATGCGGGTAGAAATCCCTGTTGAGGTGTTTCATGAGGGAGATATCCCTGTATCGTCTGATATTGACCCTTATGACCTATATAATGAACTTCTTGCACAATATAGAGACGCTGTTAGAAGTGGTTCTTTCCTTTACATCAATGCTTTTTCGGTGGGTGAAAGTTTAGCATCACCGACATCTAAACATATCATATTACAGCAGGCCTATGATGGAACCCCTTCTTTGAATGTGTATTATACTTTTGTTGACATCGATCGAAATGGTGTTCCTGAACTACTCATTGGAATAGGAACCAATGAAAGCAACAGGGATATTTATGCTATTTTTACATGGGTAGATGGGCAGGTATACTTTCTTGCTGGGCGTATATCAGCAGGAAGTGGACTACAGCAAATTACAGTGCATAATAGCAGTATAATAGTAAATGTTTCCCCTAGTGGTCAAGGTCAATGGTGGAGTTTTGAAAAGATTTCAGAAAGCGGGAATACTTTAACACTATCAAACCGCCTGTTAAAGGCTAGGACAGATTTGGATTTTATTTCCTTAGATGAACCACTTTACTACACGGTATTGGATTGGGAAAGGGATCAGGAAATATCACAAGAAAAATTTGAGGCTATTATAAGAGAATATACAGGTCAAATTCCTAAAGATGAAATTTATGGAGATTTTGGAGACTTTTCAATGTCTTATAGAGTTTTAGAAAATAGTGTTTTGTTAGAATGGAATAGGCTTATTACTACTTCAAATGGCAATACTATTGATTCAGCCCCAGACTTAACAAATAGAGATATTTATGATGACTGGAAAGAATGGTTTTCAATCCCATATGGTGAGTGGTTTGGTGATAATCCACCTGAAGCTGAATGGTGGAAGGGAGGGTCTTTCTACCGACATCCCTCTGCTAATGAGAGTTGGATAGTTTTTCCAGAATTTGAAAGTGAGTGGTTTACTAGGCAATTAACTGATTATCCTGTCATGGTGTCTATCCCTATCAGCAGGTTATTGGGGCAACCATCAGTAACCGTAGAAGAATTACATCAACTGTATGGACAGGCCTTTGTTGTAGAATTCTGCTATTACTATAATGAGTTGGTTGGTAATTTAACGACAGATGAACATTATATGAGATTTTTTATTGAAAGCGACAGTAATATTAGACAGGCTGATATTACTAGAATTGATAGTTGAAAACTATATATTATCTTGTACCCAAGGCGTTCTGGTTAAACCAGAACGCCTTAAAAAATTATCAAAAAAATACTGTAAAAGATACCCTATGCTTATCCAATCCCTTATTCACCAACATTTCTTTATCCCCTGTGGGCATGATTATAGAGCTGGGTCTCGGGCAAAAACCACCCGAGACCCAGCTCTATAATCATGTAACTACATACTGTAGTCATATAAATAAAAGTAGGTGAATAAGTGGTAAGAGGTAGACAAGTAGTAGAGGGGTGGTGAGTAAGAGTGAGTGAGATTAGATTAGTATTAGTAAATAGAGATAAGAAGAGAGAGGTGGAAGGTGTGTCAGGGGAAGAATATAAGGGAGTTGGCGGGGTTTAGCGGGCAGAGGGTGTGTGATAAACTATTTTGATATGAGGCAAAAAATGACAAGATGAATTTTTAGAAAATTGCATTCGACAACACGAGAAATTATATTAAAATAAAAGCAGACAGAAAAAAACACAAACAATTATTTAAAATTATGATAAATTAAATTGTGACGGCGCTTCGCATGGTAGCCAAACAGACCTAATTCATATACCCTTAGTGACCAAGAGTGCGGACATAAGAAAAATATGCTGTATTTGATGAAATCAAGTATGGCATGTTTTTTGTTGGACGCATATACTCTAGGCGGGGTATGGATAGATAAAGGTAATCATGGCTATTCGTCACGGTGTGCCGAACAGCCAATAACTATTATATCTTGGGTGTGTTGTCAAGTTCAGGTAGTATTTGCTTCCGTGAGACGCAAATCTCCACCTTCTACTTGACAAGGGGAGCAATTGCAATAATATTTTTGTAATTTTCTGGCAATGCATTTCAAAATGTGTTATAATAAATTCTATTCAAACGATATTGGAAAGGAAAGAGAAGATGAAGAATAAAAAAGGTATTAAAGACGATAGGAAAATTGCCATTTACTCCCGTAAATCAAAATATACAGGCAAAGGTGAAAGTACACAAAATCAAATTGAGGCATGTAAAAGGAAAATTGCTTTAGCTTTTGAAGATGTGGATTTAGAAAATGATGTTATCATTTTTGAGGATGAGGGTTTTACAGGTTACAACACCAATAGACCCGATTATCAAAAAATGATTAAAATGATTAAGAGCAAGGAAATTAAAGCAGTAGCATTCTATAAGCTAGATAGAATAAGCCGTAATGTGTCAGATTTCAGCAATCTATTATTACAGCTAGACAACTACGATGTTGCCTTTCTATCAGCAACAGAAAGTATAGAAAACGTATCTCCTAGTGGACGTGCTATGATGTTTATGATTTCTGTATTTGCTCAACTAGAAAGAGATACCATAGCAGAGCGTATAAGGGATAACATGCATGAACTCGCCAAGACTGGCCGTTGGCTTGGTGGAAATGCACCTACAGGCTATAAGTCAAAGCAAATAGAATATGTAGCCATAGACGGCAAAAAGAGAAAACTATTTCAGTTAGATGATGTTATAGAGGAAAAGAAAATAGTTACTACTCTCTTTTATAAAATGCTAGAGTTAAGGTCGCAAACAAAAATGGAGACCTTTACAATTCAAAATAACATGAAAACCAAAACAGGAAAGAACTTCAGTAGATGGGGGCTTAAAAATATTCTAACTAACCCAGTTTATGCAGTAGCTGACCAAGACACACTAGACTACTTTAGAAAAACTGGAATAGAGATTTATGCCGATGAAAAAGACTTTGATGGTGAGCATGGCATGATGGTGTATAACAAAACAGAGAAAAAAAGCAACGTGGTAGTAAAAAAGCATGTTACTGATTGGATTGTATCGGTAGGAAAACACCAAGGATTTATTCCGGGGAAAATATGGGTAGAAGTGCAAGGAATACTTGAAAGAAATAGCGACATGAAATATCGCAAGCCAAGTACGAGTAATGCGGTCTTATCAGGGATACTCCGATGTTCGCATTGTGGTACATTTATGCGTCCGAAACTAAAGAACAAAACGATTGATGAACAAGGGCGTAAGAGATTTGACTATATGTGCGAACTTAAAGATAAAAGCAAAAAAGACAAGTGTCAATGCAGAAATATCAATGGACTAGAGGCTGATGATTTAGTATTAGCTGAAATTAGAAAATTGGTAATACCTACATCTAAATTCTATCAAGCTCTTAAAAAGCTATCTTCTGACGCATTTAACAAGGATTATAGAGATAATCAAGAGCTAAAGACATTGAAGTCACTAATATATAAAAATGAAACTAACATCTCTCTGTTGCTTGATAGGATTAAATTTGTAGATGTTTCTTTGATAGATGAACTATCAAAAGAGATTAAGGAGCTAAAAGAAGCAAATAACCAATTGGGAAAGCAAGTAAAAGCATTAACGAATAATAGCTATGATGAGATAAGCGATAAAGAAACAGCAGAACTGCTACTTAGCATAATTGACACATACTTAACTTCTTTTGACACACTAGACCTAAATTCAAAAAGAACTATGATAAAGCTATTAGTAAGTTCTATTACAAGTGATGGCGAGAATGTAACACTTAATTTTTTAGGTGCTAGAAATACAAAAGGTGAAAAAATTCCAACAGGTACAGATTACAAACGAAATTTTGATGTTTTTCCGAAGCCAGAAGAAAAGTCAGGGCGACCTCAGTCTCTCCGAGGCCATTGATGGTGGGGATGCGGGTAGTTTGAGTTTAATCGACGTGATATCTGTCCCCGACGATATGTTAGAGAACATCAGTGCGGTAGAGACCTACACCCGCCTGCGGGAACTGGTGCAAGAACGACTCACAGAGCGGGAGTGCGAGATTATCACCATGCGTTACGGCTTAGGCGGCTGCCTGCCAAAAACCCAGCGGGAAGTGGCCGGGGTTTGCGGGATTAGCCGGTCATACGTAAGCCGGATTGAAAAGCGGGCGTTAAAAAAGCTGGAAGAAGCCCTTTTGGCAGAGCAGTTTTAAGGAGTGCGGCAAGCGTAAAGGCAGTAGAACGAATGCACAAAAACCACCAAGCCGGTCAAGGGGGTTCCATGACCGGCTTGGTGGTTTCTTCGGTTTCTCTTACTGGCGGGTCAGCATAACCCCAAGATCATCTCCGGCCTCTATTGTCAATCGATTCCCACGCAAGCGGAAGGTAACCTCAAACGGCCCGAACCCGTCGAAATCTAAGGTCAGCGTATCACCATCAATAATGAAGTCCCCCTCATCGCCGTCCCGGTCAACAAATCTGCCGCCCTCTTCAAAGATCAGGGTACACATCCATTGGTGGGGCTGGGTGTTGTCTAAGCACTGCCATGTACCGATGATGTCCGTTTCTGGATCACTGCCGCCACAGGCACCTAAAGCGACCACGCAAAGTAGGGCTAGGGCGAGCAATAATATTCTCTTTTTCATTGTAAAACCTCTTTTCATGTAATTGGGTATAGTATATCAGATTTTGCGTTTTTTGCAAGGGGAACACCCCACAACCCTTGCCTTTTTCGCACCTACGCAGTATACTGAATGAAACAGTTTCACTTGGAGGGATTTTTATGAGCAAAACCATCATCCCGGCGGGGTATCGGTCGGTCTTGGATCTTTACGACACCCAAACCGCTATCGGGTTTATCAAACGAACCTTTGAGGACAAATTCTCAAGCGCACTGGGACTCAAGCGAGTGTCTGCTCCGTTGTTTGTAGACCCGGCCCTAGGGCTCAATGACAACTTAAGCGGGGTTGAGCGTCCTGTGTCCTTTGATATTTTGGAGACAGGAGAGTATGCCGAGGTGGTACATAGCCTAGCCAAGTGGAAACGGCTGGCCCTGTATCGGTACAACTTTTTCCCCGGTAATGGGCTGTATACAGACATGAACGCCATCCGGCGGGACGAAGAGTTGACCAACCTGCACTCTATCTACGTAGACCAGTGGGACTGGGAAAAAGTGTTGCCGGAAGGACGGCGGGACGAGGAATACCTACGAGAAACCGTGTCACAAATCGTAGGGGCCATCTGCGACACGCAGGACGCAGTACAGGCCAAGTATGGCATGACACTGCCGAAGCTAAACAGAGAAGTTACCTTTCTCACCGCCCAAGAATTAGAAGACCGCTGGCCCGACAAGACCGCCAAAGAGCGTGAACGGCTGATTGTCAAAGAGGCGGGCACCGTGTTTCTGCAAGGCATCGGCCATACCTTAGACGGGGGCAAGCCCCATGACGGTCGGGCGCCGGACTATGACGACTGGCAATTAAACGGGGACATTTTATTCTATAACCCGGTGTTGGATGACGTGATTGAGCTGTCCTCCATGGGCATCCGGGTAGACGCTGCGGCGTTGGACAAACAGCTTACAAAAGCCGGTTGTGACGACAGGCGGGGTCTTTATTTCCATCGGCTACTCTTGGCGGACATGCTGCCCCTTACCATCGGCGGCGGCATCGGGCAAAGCCGGATGTGTCTGTTGCTGCTGGGCAAAGTCCATATTGGCGAGGTACAAAGCTCCGTCTGGGACGAGGACACCCGGCGTATCTGCGAGGCGGCGGGCGTGGTACTGCTGTAAAATGAAAAAAAGTTGTTCGATTCTGCTGGTGCTCGTACTGGTGCTGGGCGTGGCGGCATGTGGCGACCTTAAATCGGCAGAAACAGAGCTGGTTGTGTTTGCGGCGGCCTCCATGTCCGGGGTGTTGACAGAGATTGCGGCCCAGTATACAGAGGCCGATATCATATTCAACTTTGATTCCTCCGGCACCCTGCGGACGCAAATCCAAATGGGGGCTGAGGCCGACCTGTTTCTCTCGGCGGCCACGCAGGAAATGGATGCATTGGCCGCACAGGGGCTGATAGAACCCGGCACTCGGATTGATTTATTAGAAAATCAGGTCGTGCTGGTAGCGGCACCGGACAATCCAAGCGGTATTGCGTGTTTTCAAGATATGGCCGTGTCCTTGGTCTCCGGGGACGTGTTGATGGCCATGGGCAATATAGACGTGCCGGTGGGACGATATACACAGGCGGTTTTGGCCTATTTCGGACTAGACCACGAAACCCTTGCAGGACAAGGGGCCATCAGCTATGGTGCAAACGTCCGAGAGGTCGCCATGCAGGTACGGGAATCCAGCGTGGACTTCGGGCTTGTCTATCTGACGGATGCGTTGGAGTTTGGTCTCTCTGTGTTAGACATTGCCACGGCAGAAATGATCGGCCGGGTGGTTTATCCCGCCGCTGTGCTTCGTGATAGCCAGCACCCGGAAGCGGCACAGGCGTTTCTGGATTTTCTAGCAGAGGCTGAAACCATGGCTATTTTTGACACTTGGGGATTTGTTGTAGCGGAATCATAATCTTCAAGCATCTGACACAAACTATCCCCGAAAGGAACGTGATAGTTTGAGCCTGATTCCTTGCACCAACAAATGCGTCTATCAACAAGACGGATGCTGCACCCTTCAACGGGCGGCGTCCTGTGGGACGATTTCCGCCGATGGGCCTAGCGTCCGGTGCGTCCATTTTGTGGAGACCGCCGGGGCGGAACGCGCTACACAGACGATAGGTTCTCTACAGCAATCGTAGGGGTGTGCATTTCCTGTCCTGTTGTGGCAAAAATGGCTTGGCTGTTGACTATATCGCAACAAAAAATCACCACAGTCCCCGCTGGGGGCTGTGGTGATACCTATTACACCGCTAACACAACAACTTCCTCGTCTTGTACCGTCAGACCAATCTGAGAAATCGTATTCTCAAAATTCTCTACCAACTCGCTGGCAATTTTATCCTCAATCTCCCGCTGTACCAGTCGGCGGAGGTTTCTGGCACCGTAGGTCAACGAGTAAGACTTCTTCGTGAGGAAATCTAACACCGTGTCATCATAGGTTAAGGTATAACCTTTATCTGCCATGACTTCTTTGAGCTCTTCCATCATGAGGCTGGCAATGCTACGGAAGTTTTCTTCCGTGAGTTTATTAAAGTAGACAATCTCATCCACCCGATTAATGAACTCGGGGCGCAGGAAGTCGTTTAAGGCTTTCATGGCCTTTTCTTTGCCCTGCTCATTGGCACTGCGACCAAAGCCCACGGCGCCGTCTTTTTTATCACTGCCGGCGTTGGTGGTCATGATGATGACCGTGTTCTCAAAGTTCACATTCCGGCCCTGGGCATCGGTAATGTGACCGTCGTCTAGGATTTGGAGCAGGATATTCAGCACGTCCGGGTGGGCCTTTTCAATCTCATCGAGTAGTACCACACTATAGGGGCGACGGCGGACTTTTTCTGTGAGTTGCCCCGCCTCGTCATACCCCACATAGCCGGGGGGCGAACCGATGATGCGGCTCACGGCGTGCTTTTCCATGAATTCTGACATGTCCAGCCGGATTAACGATTCCGGTGCCGTGAACAAGTCTTGGGCGAGGCGCTTGACAAGTTCTGTCTTCCCCACGCCCGTAGAACCTACGAAGATAAAGGATGCGGGCTTACGCTTGGCAGAGATGCCGACCCGGCTCCGCTTGATGGCACGGCAGACCGTGTCCACCGCCTCGTCTTGGCCGATGACATGGGCTTTGAGCCGATTGGAGAGTTCCGCTAACCGCTTATACTCATCCTCCCGGATACTACTGGCAGGGATTTTTGTCCATAGCTCAATCACATGGGCTAGGTGGTTCATCGTCAGCTCCGGCGGGCCGTCTTTTTGAAGAACAGTGCGCTCATCCGTCAACTGCATCTCACGGCTACGGATTACTGCTAACCGCTCGTAATTTTCCGCCTCTGTCTTGGCATCGCCCAGTAATAAATCCCGCTCTTTCGTCAGGTCCGCTTGCTCTTTGTCAATCTCGGCCATGCGGGCCAACATGACGCTCTTGAGGTTGACGTCACTACAGGCCTCATCAATTAAGTCGATGGCTTTGTCGGGCAAAAATCGGTCGGTGATGTACCGCTCACTCATAATCACCGCCTGCCGGGCCATCTCTGGAGAGATTTTCACGCTGTGGAACGCCTCATAATAATGGGCGATCCCTTGGATAATCTGGATCGCGTCACTGATAGACGGTTCGGCAACGGTCACGGGCTGAAACCTGCGCTCTAGGGCAGAATCTTTTTCGATATGTTTACGGTACTCGGTAAACGTAGTGGCCCCGATGACTTGCATCTCGCCCCGGGATAGGGCGGGCTTTAGGATGTTGGCTGCATTCATGCTACCCTCTGCATCCCCTGCGCCCACAATGGAGTGTACCTCGTCAATGACTAGGATAATGTTCCCTTGTTTCTTGATCTCTTCAATGAGACCTTTCATGCGGCTCTCGAATTGGCCCCTGAACTGGGTACCTGCTACCAAGGCGGTCAGGTCTAGGAGATAGACTTCTTTTTCCCGCAGTTTATAGGGCACGTTGCCTGCACAAATCCGCATGGCAAGGCCCTCGGCGATGGCGGTTTTTCCCACGCCGGGTTCACCGATTAAACAGGGGTTATTTTTCTGCCGGCGGTTGAGGATTTGAATCACCCGCTCTAATTCTTCCTCCCGCCCGATAATTTGGTCTAACTTGCCGCTACGGGCACGGTCAGTGAGCGAGATGCAGTAACTCTCTAAAAACCGCCGCTTTTTGCGGCCAGTGTCTTTGTCCTTGTTCCCTTGGCCGCCGGGATGGTTCCCGCCGGAGGCGGGGGGGCGGTCACCGGGGCCTGCGCCGAACAGTTTGTTCAAAAACGGGAAAGTGGCCATGTTCCCGGCGTCAGCGTCGCCGTTGAAGATATCAGGTAAATTCTCCGCCCCGCCGAATGCCTCAATCATCTCACTGGAAGCTGTGTCTAAGTCCTCTTCCGAGATGCCCATTTTCTGCATGATTTCGTCTACGGGCTTGATGTTAAGCTCTTTGGCGCACTTTAAGCAAAGCCCTTGATTGGTTGCGACTCCGTTTTCTACTTTTGTAATGAATAGAACTGCCACATTTTTCTTACAGCGGCTACAAATGGTTGGTTGCATGTTAAAATAAAGTCTCCTGTTCCTAATTACGCCGTCATCAAAATAATAGCAATGATAGGGCGTAGATTTTTGATGTCAAGCGGTGATAAAAAATCGCCGGAATGCTTGTGCCTTGCAAGATTTTTTAGCATCGCATGGCGGCAAAAAACGCCTTAGCATTGTTGCTATTTTGATGACGGCGTAATCCAGTGCTGTGAAAAGGCGGCCTAAAGGTCAATAAAGTCTACCATAGGATTATTCCGCACAAAGAACGGAATCACTCCGCTCCGTGCCAAAAAGTCCTCCGGCAGAAACAGCCCGATATAGCCTAACAGCCATGTGAGCATAAACACCAGCAACAATCCCTGTCCGATCCCTAAGACTCCGCCGCCGATCCCCTCTACCAGTTTAAGCCCCGGCAAGCGAAAAGAGAAGGGAATAATGTTGTAAACTACCGTGAATCCGATCAGAATCACTAAAAAGGAAATGACAAAGACCAGTAGGAAGGAAAACGCATAGACAAACACATTCGTAAACGCATGGTTCACTGTGTTGTAATAGTACTGATCCCGATAGTCAAAGTACCGATCTAATAGCTTTTCTGTCCGGGATTCATAGACGCCCAACTCTAGAAATACCTGCTGGGCCAGTTGCGATTCTAACGAATCGTCTAAGCGAAGCAGATCATCTGTAGAAAGGTGCTGTTGATCCATCGGCACAATCTCTTCAATGGCCTCAATCTCCATGCGGTCTAGGTATCCGCTGGCGAAGGGGCGGAACATAGAGGTAAATTCATCGGAATAGGTGGTGGCTATCAAATTGGCACCCCAGACTGCTACGATGACGAATGCAATGGCCAGAATGCAGCCAAGTATCCCACGTTTGTATCCCTGCCATCCGCAAAAGAGAATAATCGCAATCAGTAAAATATCCAGTAAAATGTGCATTTGCTTCTCCCTCATAAGGCTGCCCCAGTGGGCACCTCTTTTCCTCTTTTTTTATATCTATGTATATTGGACATCGAACACCCGGGAAATTATGGTATCAATAATCTGGCCCAATGGGGGGCCAGCCGAAACAGAGTGCCATCGTCACGCATCAGTACATTCGTCATGCCCTCAGTCTCTGTAAAGTCGGCATAAGCGCGCCCTCTACGATAGACCGTGATGGTGTCTAAGTAAATGGCCGCCATATATCGGCCTGCTAACGAGATATCGAACACATACCCCATAACATCCACCCGTTCTCGCTCGCCTGTGGGCTCTAGCACCACAAGTTCGCCTCCGGCCCCGGTCTGGTGGTGGGATAAGTACAGTGCCACGTTGCCCTCGTCCACATCGAAATTTTGCAGACGCCGGTTGGG
Source organism: Oscillospiraceae bacterium (assembly GCA_009779845.1). GTDB lineage: Bacteria > Bacillota > Clostridia > Oscillospirales > Oscillospiraceae > WRAB01. Next base: position 11,870 of record WRBE01000001.1, on the reverse strand, counting down.
GAACAAATACTCACTTTTAAATTCCCCTTGGGCATTCAAATAGATCACGGCGTTATTGGAAATCACGCCCACCGCCCCACTGGGCGAGGTGAACCAGAGGTCAAAAAACAACTCATCTTCCCGCAGGTATGTATAGCGGGGCTCGTCCGCCGGCGTGTCCGCCGCATACCACAGAACCCGACCACCGTCCTCTGTCATAGTGAGCAGGGCCAGCGTCCGATTGTCCGCCGCCAAGGCCGCACCCACCAGATGTCCGGTGGAGATATGAACCCGAAATCGGGGTGTCCCGTTTGGGTCATAGACCCGCACCGCACCCAACGTTCCCGCTTGCTCAACGGACACCGTCACCCAGCCGTTTTCATTTACCCGGGTGTCAATAATCCGCCCCTCCGCCTCAATGCGGTGCAGCACCTCCCGCCGGTTGCCGACTAGGATGTCTGTGCCGCCCAGATCGTAGGCAACGACATAGTTCCCCGCCGTGTCAATCATCGGTTGCCGCAAGGGCCGCAGACTGGTATACACCACCGAACCCGTTCGGTCATAGAAGCCGAGCCCGGAACCGGATGCCACTGCAATCCCGTTATCGAGAGAGGCAAAGGTATTGTCGGACAGGCTGGTGAATCGAATCTCGGCGGCATAGGGTGAACCCGGTCGGTGATATCGTACCATACGGGTCAAATGCGCCCCGCCCAACTGACCAAGTACAACCGTCGCCAAAATTACAATCACTGCCACCGCCAGCAGAATGAAGCCGCCGCGACGTAGCACCTGTTTTCTATTGGCGACTTGCTGTTCCATAGGGTCCTCACTCGTCAGGCGCATGGCGGATTTTGGGCTATTTTAATAGTATAGCATGTTCTGTGGCGATTTGCAATTGTTTTGACAATTTGGTTTTTATTACTTTGCAGAACTGTTTTCCATTACGTTGCCCTGTCCCCTCATTGCGTTGCAGAGGGCACCGCCCCCGGCGGCCCGCACCCCAAATTTGCACCGAAATGGAACTAATAGGGCGTGATGTTTTGTTTCCAATTAAATATAGTTGCAGGGGCGGCAAAAGTGTACTATAATATAAGATAACAACTTTAAGCAAAGAGGTGACGGTTATGGCCGGACGGGTTTTGGTTATTGAGGATGATGGGAATATTGCTGAGTTACTGCGCTTGTACTTAGAGAAAGAGGGTTTTACTGTCCAGATTGCAACAGACGGTGCCGCTGGCGTGTTAGAGGCGGCGCAGTTTGAGCCGAACCTTGTCATCCTAGACATCATGCTGCCCATCTTAGACGGCTGGGGGGTCTGTCGGGAGCTACGGCGGAGTTCTAAGGTGCCCATCATCATGCTCACCGCCAAAGGGGAGACATTTGATAAGGTTACGGGCTTAGAGTTAGGGGCCGATGACTATATTGTCAAACCCTTTGAACCCAAAGAACTCATCGCCCGCGTCCACGCAGTCCTGCGCCGATACGGAGAGAACCCGGAGGCACTGGAACGGCGGCTTAGTTTCGATAAACTCACCATTAACCTAGATTCCTACGAACTATTAGTAGACGGTCAAAAAGTGGACACCCCACCGAAAGAGCTAGAACTCTTATACCACCTAGCCGCCTCCCCCAACCGGGTCTACACCCGCAACCAACTCTTAGACGAAGTCTGGGGCTTCGACTACTTCGGCGACAGCCGCACTGTGGATGTCCACGTCAAACGCCTCCGAGAAAAACTGGAAGGCGTGAGTGACCAGTGGAGTTTGAAGACCGTCTGGGGTGTGGGGTATAAGTTTGAGTTGTCGGAGTCGGGGGAGTAGGGCATACGTATGGATAGTATCAATAGATTGAGTGAACATCTCGGTTGTGTGCCGGAATGTGTGGAACTGAGTTTCTGGAAAGATAGGGGCTTTTGGAGGGTACAAAGACCTTCTGTCAGGTATTCAATAGACATGGGAAAAATAAAAGCACTTCTTGTCTATTCAAATAGTGTAGAATATAGTTTGCTTGAAAAAGTACTGCTTGACTGTCCTGAATGTGAATATCTGATCTTGCGGATTCCTGATCTTTCCATACTGCCAAATTCTATTGGGCAATTTGCGGCATTATCCATGCTTGATATAAGCAGCACGCAAATCACGAAGCTACCGGAGGGAATCGGCAACCTCACTGCGCTGACTTCGCTTCATGTACGCAACACGCAAATCACGAAGCTACCGGAGGGAATCGGCAACCTCACTGCGCTGACTTCACTTGATATTGGCTACACGTACATCACGGAATTACCGGAAGGGATCGGCAACCTCACTGCGCTGACTTCACTTCATGTAGGCAACACGCAAATCACGAAGCTACCGGAGTGGCTTGGCAACCTCACTGCACTGACTTCACTTGATATTGGCTACACGTACATCACGGAATTACCGGAGGGGATCGGCAACCTCACTGCACTGACTTCGCTTTATGTAGACGGCACACGAATTACAGAGTTGCCGGGGCAGATATATTCATTGCCCTTGGCACGCTTAAGCTTAGAAAATCTTGTTTTAAAAACCTTGCCCAAAGATATTTTGGACTTAAACCTCCTCTTTGTGTTTGAGCCATTCAAATGGGGAATAAACTTAAAAAACACAGATATTCTTGAAATCGGTATATCTACTTTTAAAAAACCGATTGATGAAATAAAACTGTTCTACGATGAGCTGGAGCGCGAAAAGGTTATACTCAACGAAGCCAGAGTTATTTTTATCGGGGATGGCGGTGCCGGAAAAAGCACCATCATACATCGATTGCAAACGGATGATTATGAGAAAGACTTACCTGAAACAAGAGGTGTGCTGATTAACAAATGGAAAGATGAAGTCAATCCCCAAAACCCATTGATTTCTTTTTGGGATTTTGGCGGACAAGCCGTTATGCATTCCATGCATGAGTTTTTCTTAGGCGAACGGTGTCTGTACGTGCTGGTATTAGACGGAAGAAGAGACGACCGCCCAGAATATTGGCTCGATATCATACGTCAATATGGCCATAACTCCTCTGTTATGATAGTAATGAATAAAATCGATCAAAATGAAAACGCACATGTTGACGAACTGAAACTCCGTCGGGAGTATGAGAATATTTTTCATGAGATGTATTTCCATAGAATATCTTGTGAAAAAGGAACAGGATTTGATGCGTTTAAATCCGAACTGCTTGAAGTGATCCATGAATCCGAATCCTGTCACAAAGTATTCCCCGGTCGCTGGAATCGTATCAAATTAAAATTGGAAGACTTGAAAGACCAAGATGGCAATCCCATTAGCTATTTGCAAGAAGACATTTACAGGGGCTATTGCGAAGAAGAAGGTATCATGGACAAATCCCCCCAAGATACCCTGTTGAGATGGTTGAATGATTTAGGTATTTGTTTCAGCTATAAAGGCAAAGACCCCATGGGCACAGTAGAGGAACTAAAAGTATTGCGCCCAGAGTGGATTACCAATGGTGTATACAAAATCATCAATTCTGAAGAGGCGAAAACCTGTAACGGTTTTATCCCGCACAGTACAATTAAATATATATTGGAACATAACGATGATGTAAATCCAACATACAAAAACACAGAAATGCGTTTTATCCTCAATATGATGAGAGACTTCATGCTTTCTTATCAGGTGGATCATTCAGAGTTTATTCCGATGCTTACAGCGGACAGTGAGCCGGAGCTTCCCCCGCTTGCAGATGCAATCCATTTGCAAATCGTATATGAAGCCCCGCTCCCTACACAGGTGCTGTATCATTTTGTTACACAAATGAAAGCGGATGTTGACAAGTCGCTGACATGGCGTAGCGGAACGTATTTGAAGAGCGGTTATGACAATTGCAGTGCTATTGTCCGTTTTGGAAAGACAAAAAGTATCATTGACATTTACGTGGCCGGTGACAACAAAGCTTCGTATCTGGCTCATATTAGAAGAAATCTGGAATATGTTCAGCGGAATATGGATATCGAATTTGACGAATATGTAGGATATCGGGTTCATGGCAAAGTGGCCATGCCTAAATTGAAACTCCTATTAGGCCTGTTCAAACGTGGGAAGCAAGAAGTTTATTTAGAAGAAATAGATGAAGATGTAAAAATACTGGATGTTTTATCTCCCATTGTCCCAAGTGAAGTGATTCAAAATTTATTTGATAAGCTGAGACAAACGGAAGATGATTTAAGACGCATAGAGCAGTATAAAATGAATTTTGAAGAGATGCGAAACGTAGTATTTTCAATTGACAGCAAAACGGATGCCATCCTCTCGGAGACACAAAGGCTTACAAACATACTGGAAAGAATTGAAAGCTATTCAGAAGAGCAACGCAAGATGCTCCAAGATATGTTTGAAGAAATAAGCCGCAATAATAACAATCCCCAATTAGAGGATATGCTCCATTCAATTTTAGCGGCAGTCAAACAAGGAAAGGCAACGGCAATACGTGATAATTTAATCCGGTTTATTAGCGTTGCAAGCGGCATGACAAGTCTATACCCCTATGTCGAAAAATTGTTAGAACTTATAAGCAAGATAATCTCTTGTTAAAATATCATTTTCACATTCGAGGCAACCCATATGAACAGTGTCTACCTAAAAAATACCCTCCTCCTCGCCAGTATGGTACTGCTTAGTTTCCTTGTGTTCCTCCTCTCTTTCGCCATCATACTGCGGAACCATACCATCAGCGAAAAACAAGCCGGGCTCCGGGCTAATGTAGAGTCGGTGACGGTGATGTACTCTTCCTTTGCCAACTTCGACCCCAATCGGCCGGAACACTATGACATGGTGGATCACCTGACCTCTATCGTCACCTTGCCCCATAACCGGATGATGGTGGCCAATTCTCGGGGTATTGTGGTTGCCTGTTCCGAGGGGGATGATTGCCCCCATATCGGTCAAGTGTTCTCGGACGAGTTGCGATACGTCTTAAGCACATACGGCGAGTACGCTGACCTGGCCATTATGACGGGGCTGGTTCCTGAAACCAGCTATATCTATGCCCAGCCCGTCCTCTCTACCTATGACGGTACCCACGGCGGATATGTCCTTGCCTTCTCCGGCGCTGACGTGGTGATGGAGGAATGGGGCGCCATGCTGTCGCTGTTTTTACTGGTGGCCGTTGCGGTGCTCATTATGGCCGTGGTCATCGCCATGGTAGTGGCCCGACACCAAGCGGCCCCCCTGCGGGAAATGAGTGCCGTCGCCGGAAAATTCGCCCACGGCGACTTCTCTGCCCGTGTCAAAGACCGGGGCCGGATTGACGAAATTGGCGAACTCACCGCCGCTTTCAACGCCATGGCGGACTCTATCGAGCAGTCCGAAGACATGCGGCGAGAGTTTGTAGGCAACGTGTCCCACGAGCTCAAGACCCCCATGACCAGCATCACCGGCTTTGCTGACGGGATATTAGACGGCACCATCCCGCCGGAAAAACAAGGAGAGTACCTGCAAATCATCGCCGCTGAAACCCGGCGACTCTCCCGCCTAGTGCGGCGGATGTTAGAGGTGTCTCGGTTCCAGTCCATGGACATTCGAGAACTCAGTACCCAAGCATTTGACCTGACGGAGGTCCTGCGCCGGGGATTACTCGGGGTAGAGCAAAAGATTACCGACCGGAATTTGGGCGTAGAGCTAGAGCTGCCCGATGACTCGGTCTGGGCCTTAGGGGATGAGGATTCGATTACACAGGTGGCTTATAACCTGTTAGACAACGCCGCAAAATTTGCCACCCCCGGCACCACCGTCCATGTATCCCTCTCCCAAAAATCCGGCCGGGCATTCGTCACCGTGCGAAACGAAGGCGCTGTGATTTCCCAAGAGGAATTGTCGCTACTGTTCAACCGATTCCATAAGAGCGATAAGTCCCGCAGTCACGATAAAGAAGGCGTAGGGCTCGGCCTCTATATCGTTAAAACCATCATGAACGCCCACCACGAAGACATCTATGTCCGCTCTGAGGGCGGCGTGACAGAGTTCATGTTTACATTGACCTTAGCGCCCCGGAAGAAATAAATGCCCGCCATCCCACCAGAAAGCACGAGGTGACTGTTATGTTTGACAACGAACCAAAATTCCCACAAGAACCGGAAGCTGCAGATACGCCACCGGTAGCAGAAACAACCCTGCCGCCGGAAGAACCGCCTGCCGAAGTAATGCAAGAGATGGTATTCGTTGACGTGCCGGAAGCGTCAGAACCGGAGTCCGTGGAAGTAGTGGAGGAACAGCCCGCCGAACCACAGGCCAAGGAAGTTCCCTCAGAGCCACTGGCACCAAAACCAAAAAAGCAGAAACGTCGAGAAAAACGCCCCCGGCGGAAACGGCGGCGCTTGTCACCGAAAGCGGCAGCGATTATCATTGTGACTCTTACCATTGTGTTTATTATGGGTATTTCTGCCATTGCCCAGTTGTTTACCTTATATGAGTTCCGCTTTTCCACCAGTCCGGGTGCAGGTGGGTTTCATATGGAACGAATCCCTCGCCCACGGGCGGAACCTACCCCACCACCGGATATTTTGGACAACCACAACTGGCCCGCACCGCCTGTTTATTACGAACCGTTTGATGACGACATATGGGACAGTCCGCCTGTCCCCCGTGCGCCCTTGGGGGATGGTACTACCATGACCATAAGCCCCCTGCCGACAGACACGACGCCCCTCTCGTTCCAAGAGATTTTCCAGCGTTGCAACCCCTCTGTTGTGGTGATTGAGGTGCAGTTTTTCCTTGGTGGCGGTTCCGGTACTGGGATCGTTATGACAGAGAACGGCTACATCATCACCGCCGCCCATGTGGTCGAGGGCGCGCGCCAGATTGCGGTTTACTTAGAAGACGGCACCCGCCATGACGCAAGCTTGGTGGGAGAAGATATGGACACGGACATTGCCGTGCTCAAAATCAACGCCACCGACCTCACTCCCGCCGAATTCGGGGACTCCGATCTGCTCCAAGTTGGGCAAGAGGTTGCGGTCATTGGCAATCCACTGGGCCAAGCCCATTCCATGTCAAACGGTATCATCTCTGCCCTTAACCGGGACGTGACCCATGACGGGATTACCATGCGCCTAATCCAGACCAACGCCGCCATCAACGAAGGAAACTCCGGCGGGCCGCTGATTAACTTATATGGTCAAGTGGTTGGGATTACTAACATGAAGATGGTCAGCTATTCCGGCGGTGTAGAGGGGTTAGGGTTTGCCATCCCCACCGCCACCATCCGGCCCGTAGTAGACTCGCTGATTCAATATGGCCGCATGGTGGGCCGTCCGGGACTTGGGATCGTTGTAGAGACCATTGCGCAAGCGGACACCGCCCAAACGGGCCGCCCACCCGGTGTCTACGTGCAAGAGGTTCTGCCCGGCACCGATGCCGCCGCTGTGGGACTTCGAGAGGGGGACAGGATTGTAACCGCTAATGGTGCAACCGTCCACAACGTCTTTGACCTCCGGGCAGAGATTGCCCGGTTTACAGCCGGGGATCGGATTGAGCTTGTCATTGAGCGGGATGGAGTGGAGCAGACGTTGCAGATTCGGTTGATGGATTCTGCGTTGTTGGATTTTTAGGGTTGGGGTTATAATTGTTTGCGAAAAGCCGTCTATCATGTGCAGAGTGCAGAGCACCGCACGAAGGACGGCTTTTTGTCTTTTGGTTGTTGCTGTGGTGGGGTGCAGTCGTACCCTTCGTGGGGGACGTGCCCCTGTGCGTCCCGTGCCCTTGACCTTTTCTGTTCGGCGGGTACCGCCGATGGTTTTCTTGGCGGGAACCGCCAACTGGTTATGTCCTGCCGGACGGGCCATCTTTTTGTCGTTGAACAAAAAGAAGCAAAAAATCAACACAGGGGCTGCGCCCCTATGTACCCGCTAAGGTCAAGTCATTTCGCCCCTTATACTCCGCACTGGTGCCAAAATCCTCACGCCAGATGTAATCGTCCTCGAAACCCCAAAGGTCAAGGGCGGTGGGGGCCGCTGGATGGTTGTTCTATTGTGACGCACTCATAGATAGCACGCACGACCGCAGATAGGCCGCTATTCAAAATAGAATAAATCTTCAAATTTCTTGTCTAGGGCGATGGATAAAATCAGTGCCAGCTTTGCCGTTGGGCAGAATTGTCCGGTTTCGATGGAGCTGATGGTGTTGCGGGACACGCCGACTAACTCTGCCAAGGCCGCTTGGGACAGGTCTTTTTCCGCTCGTGCTACTTTTAGTTTGTTTTTTAATACGATTTCATCTCTCATCGTAACAACCCAAAGAAATAAGAAATTTCCCACCACCCGAATGATACCGCAAGTAGTGATATAATGCCAACAATTGCACTCACGCCAACAACAATTGTCAATATAAGGTGACATTTCCTTTTTGTGAAACGGTACTCTACTAGGCCTTGTCCAAAGGCAAATGCACAAATAGCTGTGGCACTGGAAAAAAATGCAACAAGTTCTCTAGTAAATAAGGTGAAAAGTGCAATAGGAATCAATACAGCAAACAGAGTATACTCTCCCAACTTGCGTCCTTTTAATTGCGCATACTCCATACCCTCATCTTTCTTTGCGCTTCTGCTTTTTGCCAGAATTTCTTCTTTGCGACGGTCGTTATTTTTTTCAACGTTGTTCATAAACTATCCTCCAAGTGTTATTGTTGTTTTGACAAGTATGCTTGTCTATTTAAATATAGCACATACCAAGTACGCTTGTCAACAGGAATATGAAAAAAAGAGCGCTAACCCGGTTATTTGGGTTAGCGCTCTCTACTTTGGGTGGCCTATGACCAAGGTTCTGCCGCTTTCTTCTTGCCTGTTTTTTGCTTCCCTTGTAGCTCTGGCACCGGGGGCTGGTCGTTTTTGGGGAAGTGTTGTTTCTTGTTACTCTCGGTGCCGTGGGGTTCTTTCGGGTCGGGGCGGCGCATACCGGCTTTTGCCATGGGGGCCTCCTTTTGGCTTGGATTTCATAATAGTATGCGCTCGGTCATTGTGCCTTATGCAAACCGCATGAACACAGCAGCGGCCTCGCTTCGGGTGGCGTGATCGGCGGGGACGAGGCGTGGCGGCGTGGTGCCTGTGATGATACCGTGGTAGACGGCCCATTCCATGGCGGCTTTTGCCCAGTGTCCTACCTCATGATGGTCGGGGAACGCCGCTAAGGTGAAATCTGCCGGAGGCGGTGCCATCCGCCCCTTGGATTTGGCAAAGCGGTGTAACATGGTGACCAGCTGCTCTCTCGTGATGGGCCGTTCCGGCGCAAAGGTGTGGGGGTATCCGTAGCCGATGACGATACCTTGGGTATAGGCCCATAGGACGGCTTCGCTAAACCATGTCCCATCCGGCACATCCCTGAACACGGGCAAAAAATCTTGCTCTGGCGCACCCGCCATACGGTGGAGTACCGTTACCGCCATGCCACGGGTGAACTGGCCCCGGGGCGCAAACCGGGTTGCGCTGACGCCGGACATGAGGCCTGCCTCAAATACAAAAGCCACTGGATCATAATACCACGCCCCCCGCCGGATATCCACAAAGGGCGTGGCCCCCAAGGGCTGGGCCACGGTACCGTAAAACCAGTCGGCGGCACCAGCCAGCGTAATATGGGTGCGAAAACTGTATTGCACCTCCCCCACCGCCGTCGTGAGACCCTCCCAGTGGAAGACAGGGGTTATAAACGTCCCATCGTGGCTGATTGCGTCCGGCGTGATGAAGGTATTCTGCGGGGTGCGCAGCGGGTTGGGTTTTTCCAAAGGGTTTGTCCGCATAATCTGGGCCAAAGTCACATCTTGGCGGCCCAACCAGAGCAGGGCCATCCGATCCATCTCCGAGAGGGGGGATAGATCAGTGATTTGGTTGTTGGCAAGGCTTAGGGTGTCCAAGCGCCGAAGGTTTTGCAATGGACTGATGGTTTGGATTTGATTGTCTGCCAACCATAGGGCGTTCAAGCCGGTTAGCACAGCCAAGGGGCCAATATCCTCCACCTGATTGCCCCACAGGGTCAGCCAAGTGAGGTCGGTTAGGTTCGAGAGCGGCCCTATGTCTCGAATGCGGTTGTGGTCGAGCCAGAGCCATTGGAGTACTGTAAGGCCCCGGAGCGGTGCCAAGTCTCGTATTTGATTGCCGTCTAACAACAGCCGCTCTAATGTGTGCAGGTTCGATAGGGGCCAGAGGTTTTGTATCTGGTTGCCGTTGAGGCTGAGTTCCCGCAGGGCCGTTAAGTGTTGCATCCCCTGTAAATTCACAATCCCCTGATGATCCGCCATGAGACCTATCACCCGGTCGAGGTCTCTTTGGCTGATAACATTATACGTCTGCACCCCGAACGCTTGGGCGATGACATTGGCCAGAGCGGGGTCGGGAAAGATGTAGCGAATCCGGGTGGTCGCCACCGCCATGGGTGTGAGTGTATCCGGTATCGCATCTTCTGGCAAGAGTGCTGTTTGGGTTCCGTTGTCTTTCCGATGTACCGCTTCATCCGGTGCGGCGTGGACGGCATAGAGCGGCAACAGGCTAAGTAGTATGCACCAACAGAGTAGCAGAGCGGTCATTTTTCGTGTTCTCATGTCTTGTTGTCCTCCTCTTTTGTGGGGTTGCCATCCATTATGCACCATAGTCAAGGAGAAATTTGCAACAATTTGGCCCCTTGCACGTCCTATGCAAGAGGCTGTTTTGCTATATATTTTATAATGAGTGTGCTCACATATAGAGCAAAATTTCAAAAATCGAATTTGTGAGTAAGCTTAATTATATCAAATGCATGATAATTGCGACCACAATGCCCAACAGGGCACCCATCAACACTTGGAACGGCGTGTGGCCGATAAACTCTTTTAGCCTCTCTTCCATCGGCAAATTTTTGGCGGCGGCCAGCATCTCGCCCCACTCGTTGAGGATGCGGGCCTGTTCTCCCGCTGCCCGCCGGACACCGCAGGCATCATACATGACCACCAGTGCCAGCACCGTTGCGATGGCGAAGGGGTAGTTGTCAAACCCAAAGTTGAGCCCTGCCGCTGTAGCCATGGCACTCACTGTGGCTGCGTGGGAGCTAGGCATACCGCCAGAACCCCACAGACGGGACCAGTTTCGCTCGCCCACGTAGAAGAAGTGGATGAGGGTTTTGATGATTTGGGCGGCGAGCCATGCAGATAGGGCGGTAATGAGTAAATTGTTTTGGAGGACGTTGAGTAGGTGCATGGGGTGATCCTTTCTTTTTCAATTCATTGAGCGCATTTAAATGAAACGAATACGTGGAACCATGGCGAATTTGCTGAGTGTGCCAAGCGCACGTTGCCAATATCTTATATCATAACGCATAGACTTACTTTAACACAAATTAATACCCTTTTTCAAGTGGTGCGGCTATGCTGTTAAAAATACAGCCTGTCTCCAATGTTTGATTGGGAACAGGCTGCTTGACTTCTTATCTATTACTCTGTCGCATCTCGTTACATCAAATCGGCTATGCTCGTACCCAACATGCCTTTAATTATGTTGCTCTGCATCGTTCTGCGCTGTTAGAGTATTTAAACAAACGGCAAGTCCAAAGCGGGCTTTACTTTTTGGATGTGGATTTGCAAAGCGACCTAAATGGGATTGAGCTCGGTGCGGAAATTCGGGAGATAGACGTTTCTGCAACCATTGTGTTCATCACCTCTCACGCCAATCTGCTCCCACAGGTTTTTCGGTATAAAGTCGAGGCGATGGAATACATTGTCAAAGACAGTCCGGCAGAGGAAATTGAGAAACGAGTTATCGAGTGTATGCAACTGGCGTATCAGCGTTATCTGGGCGGCAAGCACACACAAGTCAAATATTTCACCGCAAAAATCGGCGACCAAATGTTGAATATCCCCTTCGATGATATTCTGTTTTTTGAATCCAGCACCGAG